>JAPLNP010000275.1 GCA_026401055.1 Planctomycetia bacterium | reverse complement strand
TGGAACATCGTTTCCCGGGTGTCCGGAAACTTGTCCAGCACGGCGTTGGCGTCCTGGGAGATGCCGGGCCGCGCGGTTTGCAGCAGGACGTCGACGGTGGTTGAGGCGTCGCGGTGGAGTTGGTTCCCGAGAAAACGGTATTCCCGCATCGGCCCGCCCGCCAGAAGCAGCACGCGGTTCTTCCGGTCGACGATCTCGACGTCGGCCTCGCGGTGGTTGTCGGCCGGCTCGCGATCGGCCGGCGGAGAGGCAACGCGGAGCGTGAGCGTCTGCCGGCCTGGCTCTTTGGGAGAGAGATCGAACCGCACGGGCAGGACCTCGCCGTCGCCGCCGAGCGTCACCTGGCGGCTTTCGACCAGCGTGCCGTCGCCGGGCGCGTTGGCCTGCGCGCCGGCCGGCTTCGAGTACAACTCGACCGTGACGTTCTGGCCGGCCATGCGTTGGGCTTGAAGGTAGCCGGTCACGGAGTACTGGTCGCCGGGATACGCCCGGACCGGCACGATGAAGTCGCTCACGCGGACGTTGGCCGGCTTCCGGTCGGATCCGACGCCGACGGCGAAGATCGGAATCTTGGCCTCTCGCGCGGCGGCAATCGCGGTCTCCGGGCTGATGCCCGCGTTCTGGCCGCCGTCGCTGAGCACGATGATGCCGGCGACCGGGCTGTTGTGTTCTTCGTGGATCAATTGCCGCAGCGTTTGGCCCAGTCGGGTCTCGCCGCCAACGGGAGCCAGGGCTTGCTTCCAGTCGACCTTCGATTCCGGCGCCGGCGGTGCTCCGGCGGTGTCAGTGGCTGCCTCTCCCGGCGAGGGCGTCGCCGCGCCGGGCTCAGTGTCCCCGTTGGCTCCGAGCTTCTCCAGCGACACGACGGGTTCCAGCCCCTCGGAGAAGCGAAGCACGGCAACATCGTGTCGCTTGCGGAGGTTTTCGAGCAGGGGGGATTGCTCCAGGGCGCCGATGACCTGGCCCGCGCGGGTTGTGCCCGAGGTCTCGGCGTCGGTCAAGCCCATGCTCAAGCTGTTGTCGACCAGGAGCACGGCCCGGGAGTTGACCTGGCGATCTTGCTCGGTTCGCCACTGCGGCTGCAGGTAGAGAATCAGCAGGGCGAGCATCGCGGCGGAGCGTAGGGCGGTCAGCAACCAGCCCAACGCCGGTCCCAGTTCCTCGGCGTCCTTGCGGTACATCAGCCGGACGAACAGCAGCACGCCCACGGTGACGGCGATCGGCAGGACCCAGTCGGTGTTCGACTGGATGCGTCCCCACTCGAACGTGGTTCGCACGACGGTTTGCGCCAGGAGCGGCAAGGCATGGGACGTCATGCTGCGCCTCCTCCGGCCGTCTTCGCGCGGTTCGGCGGATGGTACGTACACGACCAGGCGAGGATCTGCTCGACCAGGAGCATCCCGACCAGAACGTACAACAGAGCCGTGCCCAGGTTGTAGCCGGCCTGTTGCGGCCCTTCGTCCCCAAACGCGGCCGCCTGCCGGTAGTCGTACGGGACGCCTTCGAGCCGCGAGGCCAACTGCTCGCCGGAGATCGCGGCGAGGTCGCCCTCGAGCGGGTCGACGTTGACGGCGTACTGGCGGACCTCAGACGTGCCGTCGGTCGCGGTCAATTGCGCCCGGTAAACGCCGCTCGTGTCGGTTTGGGCCAGCGACGCGACCAGCGACCCGTCGGGCGAGGGCACCGCGTCGACGCTCGGCGAGCCCAGGCCGTCGTCCTCTGGCGTCGTGAAACGCACTTTCGGCTCGTACTTGCCCGGCGGAAGCTGAAGCCCCAGCGGCTCGCCCACCAGGTGCGTCTTGGTGGCCGCCGGGCGCCTGGCGAGATAGGCCTGCATCTCCTGGATCGCGACGACGAAGCTCGGGTTGTTCGTCGCCCAATTGTTCCAGACCGGGGCGGCGGTCGTGGTCACCGCGATCACGCGGCCTTCGCCGAACGCCTGCTCGACGGCCAGCGGAGCGCCGTTGCGGAGCCGGGCAATCACCCGGGCGGTCGAGCCCGGCGCGGGCCGCCAGTCGTCCGGCACAGCGAAGTACCGGCTGACGTTGACCATCGAGAGGAACGTGTTCCGTTGGCCGGCGAAGACACGGAACATCGGGTGATCGGTCACGTCCAAGTCGGGCGTCTTCTCCACCCGATCGACGAGCAACTCGGCCGGAGCGCTCAGGGGCATCGGCAACAGGCCCTTGCCGTCGCGGTAGAGCTGCTCATTGACGATGGTCGCGCGGCAGCGTGGGCCGAGAAACACGGCCAGCCCCCCGCCGGCCTTGACGTACTGCTCCAGCGCCTCGACCGCCGACTCGTCCAGCCGGTCGACGTTGGCCAGGTAGATCACCTGGTAGGCGTCCAGCGGGTTGAGGCTCAGGTAGCGGGGCGTTTCGATTCGCGGGCTGATGCCGGTCTGGGCGGGCGCGCCGGGGGCCAACGCGGCGCTGAGGAATCGGGCGTCCTGGGCCTCCAGCGACCCGTCGACGATCAACACCGGGACGTCCACCGGAAAATCCACGATGCCGAAGCGATAATTGTCGGCCGCCACCACGTCGCTGTCCAGCCGGGCAATGATCTGGTGCTGGCCGGCCGTCGGAAAACGGACCAGAAACCGCTCCGTCACGGCGCGGCGCGGCGGCAGCGACTCGAACTTCACCGCCGGCCGGGCGTGGCCGTCCTCTTCGAGAATCACCGGGACGTCCCGCGCCGGGGCGTCGCCGAAATTCTCGACCGTCACCTCCATCACCAGCGGCACGCCCGCCGCCCGGGTGCCCGAAGCCGCAGCAAGGTTCGTCAGGGCGAGATTCGGCTGCGCGCGGTCGACGCAGTTCACCAGGTGCAGCGCGACTCCCTTCGCGGCCAGCGCGGCCAGTTGGTTTCGCAGATCGTCCGCCTGGTCCCACTGCCGGGCGCGGAAATCGGAGATCAGGTAGACGATGCGGTTCTCGTCGTCGGATTCGCCCAGCAGTTGGTCGATCGAGTGGATCGCCTCGCCCGGTCCGGCGGCGCTCTGCGACGCCGCGATCGCGTGGAGCTTGGCGGCCAGAAGATCGGTAAACTCGCTGTCGACGGTTTCTTCGAGCATGTCGGGCTGGGTGTCGCGGCCCACGCGCCCGGCCTGGGAGAATCGCAGTAGGGTGAACCGTTGCGGCTCGATCCGCTCCTGGGCCATGGCGCCGATCCGCTGGACGACCGACTTCGCCTCGTCCATGGCGCTGGTGCCCGCCCAGCGGTCGGACATCGAAAAGCTGTCGTCCAGGAGCACGACGTGGTGCGTCCGGCTGCCGCCGAAGAGGATGCCCAGTTCGTTGCGCACCAGCGGCTGGGCCACAGCCAGCACGAGCGTGGCAATCGCGGCGGCGCGCAACAGCAACAGAAGCAGTTGCTTCAGAAGGACCCAAGTGCGGTTCTTCTTCTGGCTCACCAGCAAGAACTCCATCGCCGCCCAGCGGACGCGCCGGTGGCGCATCATGTTGATCAGATGGATCAACACGGGCAGGCCGGCCAGCAGCAGGCCCCAGACAAGCGGCGGATAGAGGAAACTCGGCACGATTCCGTGGTCAGTTGTCAGTGGTCAGTGGTCAGTTCGCCGATTCCAGTCTACCGCCTACCGTCTACCGCCTACCGTCTACCGCCGCGGCTCCGGTGGCGCACGCCAAGGCGGTTGCTCAAATAAGCGGCCAGGGCGGCGTCCAGGGGCTGGCTGGTTCGCAAGAGGACGTAGTCGACACGCTGGCCGACGCAGCCGCGACGGACCTCGCTGAGGTACTCGTTCAACGCGGCAAGGTAGCCTTCGCGGAGCGCCCGGGGATTGCAGGCCAGGTGCTCCGGCAGTTCGAGTCCCTCGAATCGCGTGGGGCCGTTGAACGGGAAATCGAGTTCGTCGTCGTCCAGCACGTGGAACACCATCACGTCGTGCCCCCGGCTGCGCAGCAGCTTCAGACCCTTCATGAGCCCCTCGCGCTCGACCAAGAGATCGGAAACGAGCACCATCATGCCCGGCCGGGGAAACCGCTCGGCCGCGCGGCGCAGCACGCCGAGCACGTCGGTCTTGTGCTCCGGCCGGCTCACGTCCAGCGTCTTGAGGATCGAGTCGAGATGGTTCCGCTTGGTGCGCAAGGGGGCCGTCATTCGGGTCGTCTCGTCGAAGGAGACGCAGCCCACCGCGTCCTGCTGCCGCAACAACAAGTACGCCAGGCAGGCGGCCAGTGTCGAGGCGTATTCGTACTTGCTCAGGTGCCCGTCGCCGTAACGCATGCTCGCCGAAACATCGACCAAGAGCGTGCAACGGAGGTTGGTGTCCTCTTCGTACTGCTTGACGTAGTAGCGGTCCTGTTTCGCCCAGACCTTCCAGTCGACGTCGCGGATGTCGTCGCCGCGGGCGTACTCGCGGTGTTGGAGGAACTCGACCGACTGTCCGAAGTAGGGGCTCCGGTGCATGCCCGACAGAAAGCCCTCGACCACGTGCCGCGCGCGCAGATCCAGCCGCGCGATGCGTTTGATCGCCTCGGGCATTAGGAATCGGTTCGCGTCGGACATCGATAGGGGTTAGGAATCAGGGGCTAGGGGTTAGGGATCAGCGAAAACGCCCCCCCAACTGCGTCGGTGGGGTGCGAGGCTCTCCGCTTTCGCGTCGCCTCACGACGCAAAGATCATCTTGAACCGCGGGTCGTTGGTCAACTCGTCTTCCTTCATCGGAGTGGCCGCGACGATCTTTTGGATCACCTCGTCGGCCGTGACGCCTTCACTCTCGGCGGTGAAGCTCAGCACCAGACGGTGGCGAAGCACCGGCTTGGCCAAGGAGTGGATGTCCTCGCAGGTCACGTGCGTCCGGCCGGACAACAGCGCCCGGGCTTTGCCGCCGAGGATCAGAAACTGCACGGCTCGCGGGCCGGCGCCCCAGGCGAGTTGCTCGCCGATCCACTCGGGCACGCCCGGCTCGCCGCGCCGCGTCATCCGCACCAGCGCCAGGGCGTAGCGGATCACGTGGTCGGCGGCCGGCACCTCGCGGACGATCCGCTGCAGATCGAGAATCTCGGCGGCCGACAGCACCGGCTCGACCGTGTCCGTTTGCGTGGTGGTGGTCCGCCGGGCGATCTCGAACTCCTCCTGGAAATTCGGGTACTTGACGAAGACCTTGAACATGAAGCGGTCCTGCTGCGCCTCGGGCAGCGGGTAGGTGCCCTCCTGCTCGATCGGGTTCTGCGTCGCCAGGACGAAGAACGGATTGGCCAGCTTGTGACGCACCCGGCCGACCGTCACCTGCCGCTCCTGCATCGCCTCCAACAGCGCCGACTGCGTCTTGGGCGGCGTGCGGTTCACTTCATCGGCCAGGATGCAGTTCGAAAACAGCGGGCCCTCGAGGAACCGAAACTCGCGGCTGCCGGTCGAGCGGTTCTCCTCGATGATCTCGGTGCCGGTGATGTCGGCGGGCATGAGGTCGGGGGTGAACTGGATTCGGGCGAACGAGAGGTGCAGCGTGCGGCTGAGCGTGCTGATCATCAGCGTCTTGGCCAAGCCCGGCACGCCCTCCAGCAGGCAGTGGCCCCGGCTGAAAAGCGAGATCAAAAGCTCGTCGATCACTTGGCTCTGGCCGACGATCACCTGGGCGAGCTGCTCCAGGATCTTTTGCCGGGCGGCGCCAAGTTTTTCGATCGCCGCGCTGCCTTCGCGGGGGAAGTTTTCGTCGATCATGGAGCAAGTCCTCGATGGTCTTGGGTTTCTTGGAGTGCGGCGATTCATCGCCGCTTTCGTTGAGACGTCGGGGCAACGTTAGCCCGGTCGCCTGCGACCGGCCGGCTGTCATTTCTGCGCGGATCCTAAAGCGGCGATGAATCGCCGCACTCCAAAAAAGTTGCTCGGTTCTAGCGCTGGTAGATCGGCAGCGTTCCGTTGTCCAGTTGGAGGATCGTCAGGTTGATCGCCGTCAGGTAGACCGGCCCGATGGAGCCCTGGGTCCAGGACCCGTCGGGGTTGGCCTCGGCGAGAATCTTGGCGTGAAGGCGATTGCGGTATTCCTCCCACTCTTTGCCGCCCTGGCGATACAGGACCTGGCTGTAGTAGAAGTGGGTGTAGTGCCAGTGTCCGGAACTCTGCGAGTTGATGTCGGCCAGGTTCTTCCGGCAGTAGGCCAGGAGCTTGGGCACGTACTCGCTGTCGTAGTCGCCGGCGTTGAACAGGCACGCGACCGCCGCCGCCGTGATCGCCGGCCGGCCGCTGCCGCGACTCTTCGTGCTGTAATACACGCCCCCGTCCGGGCCGGTGCAATCGCGGATGTATTTGACCGCCTTGTCGATGATTTCGGCGGGCACCACGATGCCGGCGTTGCGGCAACCGCGCAGCCCCTGCACTTGGGTGATCGTCGTCGATCCCTCGTCGAAGTCGTGGCCGTCCTTGGCGCTGACGTATCCCCAGCCGCCGGCCTGGGTCTGCGCTTCGCCGGTGAAGATGACCGCGCGGCTAAGCACGTCGACGAGTTTCTCGCGGCGTTCGGCGTCCTCTTCTTCGCCGAGCACTTGCGAGAGGAAGAGCATCGAGAAGCCGTGTCCGTAGGTGTAGCGGTCGTCGCCGCCGGGGTCGCCGATCAGGCCGTTGGTCCGGCTGCGGCTGACGAGGTAATCGACGGCGGCGCGGATGTTGGGGGCGTATTTGCCTTGGGTGGTCGTCGAGCCCTCGGCCAACATCGCCACGCCGGACAGGGCCGTCATTGCGGTCGGATAGCGTTCGTCCTGGGCCGTCCAGTGTCCCACGCGGGATTGTTGATGCGCGAGCCAGTCCAACCCTTGGCTCACCGCCCGTTGGACCTTGGGATCCTTCGTGGCGGCCCGGGCGTCGGAAACGGTGCTCAGCAAGGTCGGGAGCATGAAGGCGATGCACAGGAGGCGGGCGGTCCTCACCATCATGGCTGCCCTCCGGCTTTGTGCAATGCCTTGAGCATGGCGTCGAGGGTCTTGGGAAGCGGTCCATCGAGCGCCGAAGGGTTTTCGCCCCACGGCCGCTCGTCCGGCGAAATCGGCTTGTCGGTGAAGGTCAACGCGATCACCTTGTCTTGCAGCGTCAAGGCGACCGAGTTCTTCTCCGGATCGCCGGCGAATTCGAACGAGTTCGTCTGGCTGGAATACCTCTTGTTCACCAGCGTCCGACCGGTCCGCTTGTCCAGCACCAACGCCGTGGTCGACCATCGGGCGTCGGGGTTGCGGGGGTCGTATGTCCGGCCGGCGAACAGCACCACGGGAAGATCGCCGGGTTGATCGACGGGCAACTGCTGGTTCTCGACGACGACGCCCTTGGGGTAATCCGGCCACAGCCGCTTGCCCTCGCGGTCGAAGGCGTACACCCGACCGTTGCGGATCATCTTGGACGACGTGCCCTGCAACGGCTGCGCGGTCTGCATCCTTCGACTCGGCATCAAGGCGTGCGTGACCAGCGTGTACCGGTCGGGCGAGTCCAGAATGACGATCTCGTGCAGCGTCGGCTCCGGTTCGAGTCGCGTGTCGAGACGCTTCTTCCCGTCCGAAATCGAGACCAGCACGAAGTGCCCGTCGGGCTCCATCACGCCGATGGCCTCGTCGTCGACCCGATCGAACTTGGCGTTGGCGCTGAATTCATAGGGTCCCCAGAGGATCCGTTGCTGCCAGGGGTCGGACAGTTCGAGGACTCGTTTGTCGCCCAAGGGGCGCCAAACGAGCACGTTGCGGCCGAGCGTGGCGATCCATTGATCGGCGCGGGGCACCAGCCGCGTGCCCGGCAGACGCTCGCCGTCGAGGGCTCGCAGCACGACGGCCTCGTCCTTGCCGTCCTCGACGACGAAGATGAACTCCTCGTCGCCGAACATCCTGCTTTGCAGGGGGATATTGCGCTGGATCCAGAGGGTTTCGCCGGTGAGCGGATCGACCGCGACGCAGTGGCGCAATCGACGATAGCACAACACCTCGCCCGTGAATGCCCGCAGACTGTCGGGAACGATGCCCCGGCTATACGCGCCGTCGAAGATCATCTGCCCGCCGAACTGCGGCGGAAAGGCGGGCATTCCGGGCGGAAGGGTGACGCCGGGCAGTTGGATCTGCTGGTTGAGTTCCTGGCTCCAGAGCACTTTCGGCGCGCCCTCGGCAATCGAGTCGATGGCGTAGTACTGGTTGCCCAGCGACGCCAGCAACAGATGGCCCACGACGCCCACTCTTGCCATGCCGGGGTTGAACTGCGGTCCCGTCGCCGGAGTCACGGGCGCCGACTCGGTGATCTCGACGTGTCCCACCGGCCACTGCCGAACCGCGTCGAGGTGTTTTCGCGCCGGATCGTCGGCCGGCAAGGCGTCGACGAGTTGCCGGCCGGTCTTCCCGTCCAGGCAAACCGTGTCGGAGAATCCCCGCGCCAACCGGCGATAGCAGACGGCGGCGTCCTCGATCCGTTTCGCGTCGTGAAGCAATGAGGCCAATTCCGCCGTCGCCCGGCCGGCAACCTTCGCGTCCGGCGAGCGACGTGCCCGCTCGAGGATCAACTCGGCCTCCAAAACGCGGTTCGCTTTCGCGAGGCGGCGAACCAGTTGCGCTCGGGCTTCGTCCGCCGCCGGAAGCGATCCGAAACACGCCACGAAACGTTCCAGCGGCGCCGCGTCCGGGGACTTCAACGCACTCACCAGTCGTCCGGTGACGGCGTCGTCCAGGGCCTTCCTCGCGTCCGCCGGCAGCCCCGGGCGCAGCGCGGCCAGCCTTGCCCGCAGCCAGCGGTCCGGTCTCGCCGAGAGCGACTCGCTCACCGGCATCAACTCGCGGCAAGGCCGATCCCGCGCGACGTCGGCCAGCTTCAAATAGTATTCCAACGCCGGTGTCCACTGCTTGGCCTGTTCGAATCCCACGGCCATGAGCCTCAGGTAGCGGGCCCACTCGTGCGGCTCGTCCAATAGCGGTTCGATCTCGGCGGTCCGGGTGCGATACGCCTCGAACTGCTGGCCAAGACCGTCCAACAGGGCATCTCGCAGCAGTGTCCGGGTCTTGGGGGATTGGGCCACGCCGTAGGCGCGGCGGAGACAGTCGATCGCTTCGTCCCGCATGCCCGAATCCAACAAAATCTCGCCCCGAAGGCCGAGCGCCGTCGGGTCGTCGGGTGTTTTGGCCAGCGTCTGCTCGACCTGTTTGCCCAAGGCTTCGAGTTGATGGAAACTCACGAGGCCGTCGAGTCCTTGCGAGAGGACCTTGCCCTGGTGGCAAATCAGGTTGCCCGGCACCGTGCCGCCTCGCGACTTGAACACCCGGGCGCTCTTGCCGGCCTTGACGTCCAGAACGAGCACGTCCGCCGTGCTCAGCGGCAGGTAGTACATGCCGGCGGCGGCGAATCCCCGACCGCTGGGCACGCTCTGCTCCGGCAGCGCGACCGTGCGCCCCTCCCAAGCCGGCCGGCCGTCGTCCAGCCGGATCGCGCGGGCCTGCCGAGGTCCGACCAACACGATCGTGCCTTCGTCGACGCACGCCACGTAGAGATCCTCGTCGCGCGGGCACTTCCATAGGAGCTTGCCGTCGATCAGGCTCAGGCAGTGCAGCTCGTCCGACTCCGGCTGCGTCGCCAACACCCGCCCGTCGACCAGAATCAGATGGGCATCCGACCATGACGTCATTCCGGCCGTGACCGGCGAACCGGGAACCATCATGCCGCCGGCGATGACGCGGCGGGCGACCCGGCGGGGGTCTTTCTGGGCGTACTGGTAACCCCACAGAAGCGACCGCGTGGCCAACTCGATCGCCACGATCGCGCCGTTGGCCGTCGGGCAAACGAGGACCCCGTCGCCGTACGACGGAGACACGGCCGCCTGGCGACGCGACTCGTCCCGCAGAACGTCCTGTTCGACCATCGCGATCTGCTGCGACCAGAGCAGTTTGCCCGTCGCCGTCTCCAGTGCCAACAACCGGATCTCGCCGCTGACTTCGGCCAACTCGTAAAGACGCCCCATCAAGGGCAGCGGCGCGCCGAGAAAGAACGTGTCCGCCTCGGACGCGGCGTTCTCGGCCTCTTCGGCATCCTCGCTCTTGTCTCCCGGCCTGCCCGCTTGGGTCTTCTCGGTCTTCTCGGCCTTCTCAACCTTTTTGGTCCCTTCGGCCTCTTCGGCCTTCTCGCCGTCTTCGGCCTTCTTGGCCTCGACCTTGACGGGCACGCCGCCAATTTCCCAGACCTGCTTGCCGCTAGCGATCTCGTGGGCGGCCAGCCGGTTGCTCGGCTTGGACGCGGCGCGACTGAGTATCCGACGACCGTTGCGAATGATGATCTGCTGGACGTACCGGCTCGTGTTGCCGAAATCCAGTCCCTCGATGCTGAAAACCAGCCGGCCGTCGCTGCTCAGCGCCCCGTAGATGCCGTCCGTCCACGCCCGCTGACAGACCATCTCCACAACCTGCGCGGGCTGGCCGAACGTCGCGCGGGATCTCTCGGACACATCGTCCAACGGGTCGTCGCCCGGCGTCTCCCACAATCGCTTGCCCGTGTTGAAGTCGATCGCCAGAAGCGTCCGCAGCGAACGCATCAAGACGACGTTATCCACCGCCAGCGGCTCGAACCGCGGCAGCAAGGGAAGGTTCAGTTGCGCATGGCCCTGGCCACGCGATTGAAGGATGCCGTCGGCGATCGGGTAGTCCGAGACGGGGATTCGCCAGAGCACGTTCAACAGAGGCGCGCTGCCCGAACTGGAGGCGTTGCGAGCCGGGTTGCCGCCGACCATGGTCCACTGCCGGGGTTCGGACGTCCGCTCGGGACGCACCTGGGCGGTCTGTGCAAGCAACCACCGCGACGCCGAGTTCCCCTCGCCGAAGAGCGGCGTTTCCTTGCCGCCGATCCACGCGGTCGCGTCGGGCCGCCGCCGTCGCAAATCGTCGAGAACCTTGGCGGCGCGATCCGCGAGCCCGGCTTGAAGCCAGCAGGTGCCCATCGCCAGCGAGAGCGTCGGCTCGAAACGGTCCACGGAGCGCGACTCATCACGGAGCCTCGAGAGCGCCAACGCGGCGGCCAGCGGCTGGCCGTGGTCCAAGTGATACAGTCCCAGAAGCAGCGTCGCTTCGTAGCCGGCCTCGGTGTGGAAAAACCGCCGCGACACCTCGGCCAACGCCACCGCGTCGCCCGTCTCGGCCGCCTGGCGGAGCATCTGTCTTGCCTGGGCGCCAAACTGCAGTTCGTAGAGCTCGTGCCCTTGGCGAGGCATCGCGCCCAGCAAACGCTCCGCCTCTCGCTTCAGACTCCGGTACGTCGCCGCGGGCGCGGCCGGCCGAGAGGGCATCCCGCCCGGCGATCCCGCCGGCGCTTTCGGTGGCGTGTCTTCCCCGGAATGTGGACGCGGCTTCTTGGGCTTCTCACCACCCTGCGGACCCTGGGCTGGCGGCGTCAGAACGTCGGGCCGTGAGGGCTTCTCATCCGGCGGTCGCGCCGCCTCTTCCACCTGACCCTGATCCGCCGGCTCGGCGGTGTCCGGCTGAAAGAAGTAGTCCTCCGGGCTTTCCAGAATCAAGCCGAGATGCCGCACCGCCTCGCCGTAACGTTTCTCGTCGAGCAGCTTTCGCGCCGTCGAGAGCCGCCGCAAGACGGCACGGTCCGGTTGGGGAAAAACGTTGCCGACCAACTCGTCCTCGTCCTCGGGCAACTTTGGGGCCTCGGGCAACTTTGGGCCCTCGGCGGCTTGGACCTGGACGAACGCCCCCGCGACGGCGCCCGGCGGCGGGGCCGCGCACGAGGAAACCTTGGGACCTGCCAGCCACGCCACGGCGAGCGCGGCCAGGGCAGCGACGATGCCGAGAGAGGGTCTCGTCGCGGAACGAATGACGCCCCCAGCCCGCCTGTTCCTGTTGTCACTGCCCTCCATGATGCCTCCTCGCCCAAAGAATCCAGCGACCAGACCCCTATTTTACCCCCGCAACATCGATTCCGACGCGGTTTTCCGCGGATTCCAGACCGCGCGGGACCGGAAGCCGCCAGGATCTTAGTCGCCTTGGGGTCGGAAAACGTTCGCCAGCACCGCGCCCCGGCGCGGCCCGCCGAAAGCCAATCGCCCCCAGCGACGGCGACGAGGAGAAACGGCCGACGCCATAAACCGTTACTGTTTTGAATCTTAGGAGACTTTTCTCAGTCTGGCAAGTCGCCGGCCCGCCGT
>JAPLNP010000632.1 GCA_026401055.1 Planctomycetia bacterium | reverse complement strand
GAGGCCGTCACCGGAGGACTGAAGGGCATCGAACCGCAAGGGCGTGAACCCCCCGATCCCCAAGGGCGGAGATGCCCCTCCTGAGTCCACAATCAGAACTGCTTTCGGCGGTGAGACCTGAGTCGGCGAGGGAGCCGATGGCCGACTTTCACACGCCCCAGTGGATAACCCCAGGCCGATAACAAGTGAGGTAACCGACCGGAAGACCCTACCCATGCATGGTTCTCAATGTCGATGACCCAGCATACTAGCCGAGTTGGCGCTAAGTACTCCATTTCGGAATTACGGTGACGTATTTTCGGTCATGCGGCCGGCCGCACCGCGGTCAGGTTGGCGAGGAGCCGATGCAGATCCGCCCGGGTGAAGGTCCAGCGGAAGGGCTGCGCCAGGGCCTGATAGCGATGTTGAAACGCCAGCAGATAGTGTTCCAAGGTGGCGAGCGTCGCGAAATCGTTCGGCGTCAGGACTTTGCGCTGCACGACCGAGAAGTAGATCTCGATTTGATTCAGCCAACTCGCATGGACGGGCGTGTGCACCGGCTGCAACGTGGGCCAGCGGGCCTGGAGGCGGGCGTCGCCCTTGGCGCCCCGGTGCGCCGAGCCGTTGTCCATGACCCAGAAGACGCGCCGCGCCGAACGGTAGGGTTCTTGGGTCATGACGGCGTCGACGAGCCGATCAAACGGCGCGATGCCGGATCGCGGCGCGCACAGCCCAAACACGCGGGCCCGATGCACGTCCCACGCGGCCAGATACGCCCAGGCCCCGTGCCGACGATACTCGTGCTCGACGCGCTGCGGCTGGCCGGGCGCGACCGGCGCGGGGGCATGGCAGCGCGCCCGGGCTTGAATACTGGTCTTTTCATCCGCCGAGATCACATAGTCATGCGGCCCCAGGGGCCGGTCTTCCCAGCGGTGCTGGTACAGGTCGAGGATGGGCCCGGCCCGCTCCGCGAACCGCGGGTCGCGCGGGAAGAGCCAACTGCGATGCCGCCAGGGTCGAATCGCATCCGCGTCCAACCAGCGCCAGAGCGTCGTGCCGCTGACGGTCGCGACCAGTCCTCGCGCCAGGACTTCGCGGCGGAGATCAAGCAAGGACCAGCGCGCCACGGGGACGCCGGCGTCCATCGGGCGCTCGCAGGCGATCCGTTTCACCTCAATCACGACGTTGGGGGGAAAAGCGGGCGGTGCGCCCGCCGCGTGGGTCCTCCTCGAGGCCGGCCAAGCGTTGGTCGAAGAAACGCTTGCGCCACTTGCTGATGATCTGGCGCGGGCTGTCCAAGCGGGCCGCAATGACCTCGTTGGGCAACCCCTCGGCGGCGAGCAAGACCAACTTGGCGCGGATGACGTCTCGATACGGTGACGTATATTTCCGGACCCTGGTTTCCAGCTCGCGGCGTTCCTCACGCGTGAGGGCGATGCGGAATGGGCTATGTCGAGGCACGTCGTCGGCACCTCCTCGCGGCGAGGATAGCGGATTCGGCCGGCCATTGACAAGCTATAATACGTCACCGTATTTATGAAATGCGGTACTAAGTCACTGAACACACACGGACGCTGGCCGCAAGAGACGGGCTGTTAACCGGAGGGCTGTAAATTCGAATCTCACCTGAGGAGCCAAGGGTTCCGAACAACGCTCGCCTCACGCACCGGTACTGCAATTGGGCCAGGCCGAAGAAGTCGAGACGGTCGGCGCGAGGGACGGGGCACTTCAAGATTCTCACGGACGCCGAGGCCAA
>JAPLNP010000468.1 GCA_026401055.1 Planctomycetia bacterium | reverse complement strand
CGGCTCTGACCGAAGACTAGCCGAAGACTCTTCGCCCGCACATCAAACGCTCAAACTCGCCGGCAACAATCCATGCGTCCCGGAGACTGACCGTGATCCCGGGACGGCTCCCGATGGACGATCGGTTGCCCCGTGCTGACGGCGGGCGAGTGCCCGCGGCGGGGCGATGGTCGCGTCCGGGAACCGTGTCAACCGTAATCCTGTTTCGAGGGAGAGAAGAGATGAGAATCGGCAAGGGTAGGAACCTGGGAGCGAGCACCCGCGCGCAACGCGGCTTTACGCTCGTCGAACTATTGGTGGTCATCGCCATCATCGGCATTCTGATCGCCTTGTTGCTCCCCGCGGTGCAAGCCGCGAGGGAGGCCGCTCGCCGGAGCAGTTGCAGCAACAACATGAAACAGATCGGATTGGGGCTGCACAACTTCGAGTCGGTGCACCACCGATTTCCGACGGGCGGCGAGGGAACGAACCCCTCCACCAAGGGAACCACCTTCGATACGAAGGATCTACATTCGACGTTCACCTACATCCTCCCGTACATCGAACAGCAGGCAGTGTTCCAACAGATGGACTTGTCGTACACATACCGCGACACGCGATGGCCAGGCAACCAGGCGGCGGCCAAGACCGAGATCGCCGCCTACGCCTGCCCGAGCAACCCGTATGCATCGTACAGGGACCCGGCCGGTTTCGGACGCTTGGACTACTACTGCACGGTTTACACCGACATCAGTCCGGTCGACGGCACGCGCCAGACCTCGACGCGGGCCGACGGCGCCCTGGCGGTGCCCTCGGTGGCGCTCTCGGCGATTACCGACGGCACGAGCGGCACCATCGCGGTGATCGAGGATGCCGGGCGGTGCGCTCCGAAATCGGGGGCTCCTTATCCGGCCTATTCGAAATACACCGACCCGACCGTGTCGCTCGGAGGCACGATCGACCCGGCAGACCTGAATGTCACTGACAACGGCAATCCGAATAGCGGCGCGGGACCCTACCGTTCCGTCTGGCGCTGGGCGGATCAGGACGCGGGCGGCAGCGGAGTCTCCGGGTCGCCGAACCTCGCCGGCAAGTACATCAACAACAACTCGACCGTCGGAGGCCCGCCGGCGGCCTCGTGCCCCGGCAACAACACGCCTGGGGCCGGCTGCCCCTGGACCTGCAACAACTGCGGCCCGAACGACGAACCGTTCTCCTTCCATCCGGGCGGCTGCAATGCGGTGCTTTGCGACGGCAGCGTGCGGTTCCTCGCGGAAGAGTTGGACTTTGCCACGCTCCGCTATCTCATTACACGCGCCGAAGGCGCCATTCCCACGCCCGGCTGGTGACGAACCGTCGTCTGGCGCGACCACACATTCGATCGGCGGCCGAGGCCCACCAGGATCACTGATGGTGGGCCTCGTCGCGCTCGGTCCACCCCACGGATCCGCTAAGAATTGGGCCGATCCGGCGGCGGCGCGATCTCCGTGACGCGGACGAAGCCGGTGTGGTGCGGGATGGGCAGTTCGTCGTCCACCTTGACGCCTTGGCGGCCGAAGCTCCGCAAGGAGCCGCTGGCGTTGGCCGGACGCTTGGCGATCCGGTGGCCCTCGATCTTGTCTTGCAGCCGCAACAGGCCCTCGACGAGCGCCTCGGGCCGGGGAGGGCAGCCGGGAACGTACACGTCCACCGGCACGATGAGGTCGACGCCCTTGACGACGTGGTAGCCGAACTCGAAGTACGGGCCGCCGCCGATCGTGCACGCGCCCATCGCCAGCACGTATTTCGGCTCCGGCATCTGCTCGTAGAGCCGGCGAATGCGGCTGGCCATCTTGAACGTGACCGTCCCGGCGACGATCATCAGGTCCGCCTGTCGCGGGCTGGCCCGGAACGCGCCGGCCCCAAAACGATCCAGATCGATCCGCCCGGCGCCGGCCGCCATCATCTCGATCGCACAGCACGCCACGCCGAACGTCATCGGCCAGATGCTCGACCGGCGTGCCCAGTTGATTGCCTGCTCGATCGTGGTGGTCAGCACGTTGTCTTCAAAGCGTGCTTCGATCCAAGGTTGCGTCATTGATTCACAGTCCTCAGGGCAATCCCCCGATGTGGTGGGGGACAGAGACTCGTTAGCGGTCGCGCGCCTCCCGTTTACGGAATCTTATGGTTTCCGTCTGCTTCGATCAACGGAGGCCGTCAGAAACGGACCGAGCGGGCGGAGATTTCGCGCAACTGGTTGACAGCCGGCAGGGTGATCTTGTCCAATAAGGGAACTATTTGCCGTTGTCGCACCCCCCGATGGCGGTTGTCGGAACGAGACGGGGCCCATCGCAGGCAACACTCAAACCGTCCCACTGTCCGTCTGAGCCGGCGTGATTACGACAAGCGGGATGAAACCGGCGAGGTGTCGCACTTTCAGGCGTTGGCCTCCTCGCTGTCGGCCACGATCGGCTTTGGCAACATCACCGGCGTCGTATTATTGAGCGGCAAAGTCCGGCGGCGCCTCGACGACTACTGGCGACGCTACAAGGCGGGCGAACTGGAACCGACCGCGAAAGAAACGAAAGGAGCACGCCGATGAAATGGCTGCCGCGAGAAACCGTCGTCGTCCCGGTCGATTTCTCCGAGGACGCCCTGGCGGCGTTCGAGACCGCGCATGGGATGGTCAAGGACCCGGCCCACCTGCACGCGATCCACGTCCTGCCGCTGTTGGAGGTGACCGATCCGGGCGTGATCTGGGAGACGATCGACGACGAGAGCCGGCGCCAACACGCCGAGGCCGCCCTGCGCGAGCAGTTGAGCAAGCTGGGGGCCGAGGACGAAGTCCACGTCGCGATCCGATTCGGCGACCCCGGCCATGAAATCGTCGCCTACGCCGAGCAGGTCGACGCCGGCCTGGTCGTCGTCGCCTCCCACGGCCAATCCGGCCTGCGCCGTCTGTTGCTCGGCTCCGTCGCCGAGCGCGTCGTGCGATTGGCCCACTGCCCGGTGCTGGTGCTGAAGAAGTAGCGGGCTATTCGGCGACGGCGTAGAGTTTTCGGAACCAGGCGACGAATCGCACGGCCGCCGGGCTGTCGTGTCGCCGGAAGAACCGCGCCCGAATCGCCGTGCCATAGGGACAGCCCGGTTCCTCCTGCCAGGCCAGCCAGGCGTGGAGAATCGCCTTGAGGCGGTCCACGTCCGCAAACGCGGCCCCAATCGTCTTCGCCTGATCGGTGGCGGCGGTGGCGTGGTCGATCAGCGCATCGTTCTCCTCGATGAGCATTCGCAGGAAGGTCTCCAACTTGCCGTCATGTTCGTTGTCCGGCATCAGCCAGACGCCGACGCGCGACTCGTACCGCTCTGACGTCCCAACAAAGCCTTCCAGCGGTGGCGATTCGGGCGACTCGACGCCGGCTTCCCGCAACTGATTGCGGACCGCGTGCCACCGGTCGGCAAGCGGCGAATCCGCGTCGAGGACGAAGCCGACCGATCGCCCCGTGCTCAACTCGACGCCGGTCGACATTGCCGCGAGCAGCTTCTCCACGCTGCCGCTTTCTTGGATTTCCGGAAGCTGGTCACGCTTGTGGTCGTAGTCGACCCCATGGCGAATCAGAAGATGCAGGATCGCGTTAAGGTCATCCCTGCCCTCAACCCATAAGCTTGACCGTTCCATCCCCTGGGGCATTACCGGGTCTCCATGCCCTGTTCGACCGCCAGGATGATCCCTTTGGCGTCCAGCGCGACGGATTCTTCGAGATTGCCGTGGATCTTCTGCAACGACACGTCGTGGGCCGATTCGGGATCGTGCTCGCACGCCCACGCGAGACCACGCACGCAAGGACAGCGCCAGGGCCAAGAGTCGGCGAGTGCCGTCGCCGAGACTACCCAGCGGCACTCGGCGGTCGGCGTTCCTGAAGGCTATGAGGACACCACCCCGTCCGGAGCGACGGAAAGCGTCGCCGCTAAGAAAAACGATGTTTTCGATCTCGGGTTCGAGGATCCGCATGGCCTCGATCACTTCCGATTCGCGGCGTTCCAAGAGCACTTGGTTCCACATATCGTTCATCAGTCGCGGTTGCAGGGAATCCGCCGCAATGAACTGAACTGGGCGTGACTGCGGAGGTTCGGGGCGTGTCCGGGAATGGGGATAACCACGCAGCCACGGCCGTCCTTCAAAGTCCATCAAGGCCCCTTCTTCAGAGATGCCGGCCACGGCATGTTGTTCGGGTTCTCCGACCCCCTGCGTTTCAACCACAAGTGCCAAAGTGGGCGGGAATCCTTCCGATCCTTCAAAGCGGAAACGCTTCTGATCCGTCGTTTCCTCAATGCTTCGCACCCGAAACACGATCCCGCCCAAATTGTTGTCCGAGCGGACGCCGAAACTGGCGCCTGGCTCAAATCGCCTGCCATGGATGAAATGCGTCACCATCGGATACGATGGGTATCGGCGGTCGGCTGATTCGTCCCCGCTGAAAAGAACCTCACCTCGACCTTCCGCAATCCCGGCCAGAACATCGAGGCTTCCCCCCGACGCAAGCAGGTGCATTGCCTCCAGGAGGCACGTCTTGCCGCAGTTGTTCTTGCCGACCAGCAGATTCACCCGGGCCAGGCCGTCAATGCGGAACTTCGGGAAGCCGCGGTAGCCTTCTAGTTCAACAAAATGCAACATGGCCAAGCCTCTGGCGACGTGAATACTTGCGCGTGGTACGATACCGCCATACCTCTTATACCTTATCGGTCGGTCCACGATTGACAATCATCGTGAGCACGTCCCGATCCCGCGACCACGCCTACCCCGCTGAATGACCGACCAACCATACCCCCCAAACGAGGGATGATCGGAGGAACCCCGTTACATTCTAACCGCGATCCCGCGCCCGGCCAGGTACTGCTTCATTTGCCCGATGGTGAACTTGCCGAAATGGGCGATCGAGGCCACCAGCACGGCGTCCGCCTTGCCGTCGACAATCGCCTCGTAAAGATGCTCCAACTCGCCGGCCCCGCCGGAAGCGATCACCGGCACGTCGACCGCTTCGGCGATCGCCCGGGTCATCGGGATGTCGTAGCCGGTTTGCATGCCGTCGGTGTCCATGCTGGTGGGGAGAATGGCGCCGGCGCCGAGCGATTCGACCTGCTTGGCCCAGGCGACCGCGTCGATGCCCGCCCCCTCCGTGCCGCCGCGGACGACCACTTCGAAGCCCGAGGGCATGGCGGTCGATTGCCGCGTGTCGATCGCCACGGTCACCCGTTGCGAGCCGAAACGTTTGGCGGCTTCCTCGACGAACTCGGGCCGGCGGACGGCCGCCGTATTGATCGAGATTTTCGAGACGCCGACGTCCATCAGGCCCTCGATGTCCGCGATGCTGCCGATTCCCCCGCCGACGGTCAGCGGGATTGAGATTCGCGAGACGGTGCGCGCGACGGCGTCCAGCAGCGTCTTACGCTTTTCGATCGTGGCCGTAATGTCGAGGAAGACGAGTTCATCGGCGCCGGCCTCGCTGTAGGCGGCGGCGTTCTCGGCCGGATCGCCCACGTCTTTCAGGTCGACGAAATTCACGCCTTTAACCAATCGGCCGTCTTTGACGTCCAGACACGGGATAATGCGACGGTAGTTCATGTTCGTATCCTCGTATGGGAATCCCACGAGCGTCCTTCCTACCCGGGAACGCGCTCAAGCCGATACTCTACGCGGCGGTCCGCTCGTTTTCAAGCCCCCCGCGGAAAACACTCCTCGACCGCCGCGACGAACTCTTCGACGCTCGCGGCGCGGGACACCCGGGCACGGAACTTCCTCGCGCCGGCGACGCCCGGGACGTAGCAGCAGGCGTACGAACGCATGAGAATCGTGCCCTTGCGCTCGCCGAAACGTCCGACGATCAGCCGGTAGTGCTCCAACAGCACGTCGCGCTGCTCGGTCAGGCTCGGCTCCGGCGGGATCGGCTCGCCGGCCAACGCCGCCGCCGACCGGCGAAACAGCCACGGACGCGCTAGCGCCGCCCGGCCGATCATCACGCCGTCGATCCCGTAGCGGGCGAATGCTTCGCGGACCGCCTCGGGGGTTTTCAGGTCGCCGTTGCCCACCAGCGGGATCCGCTTCAGATGCGGCTTGAGCCCGGCAATGCGATCCCAATCGGCCTGGCCGCGGAACATCTGCCGAGCGGTCCGGCCGTGAACCGTCACCGCCGCGCCGCCGGCGCCTTCGATCGCCTGGACCACGTCGACGGCGGTGATCGTCTCGTCGCTCGGGCCGAGCCGGATCTTCGCGGTCACCGGCGTCGAGCCGCACGCCGCGACCACCCGGGCGACGATCGCCCCGATCCGATTCGGATTGCCGAGCAGGTACGCGCCGCTTTGGGCCTTCTGGGAAACGTCGCGGGCCGGGCAGCCGAAGTTGATGTCGATCACGCTCGGCCGGTAATCCTCGACCAGCCGTCCGGCGGCCTCGGCCAGCGTCGCCGGATCGTTGTCCCAAATCTGCACGGCCAGCGGTCGCGGCTCGTCGCGAACTCCCCAGAGCCGCTCGGGCGCGCCTTTTCGCCGGGCGTTCATCTCGCGCAGTCCCCGGGCGCTGAGCATCTCGGTCGCCAACAGGCCCACGCCGCAGAACCGCCGGACGATCGCCCGATACGCATAGTTGGTGAATCCGGCCATCGGCGCCTGCAACAGCGGCGGGTCGATCACCAACGGCCCGATCCGCAACGGGCCTGGCCCGGGAATCGTGCGACAAAGGGGAGCTTCGTGGTTCATCGGTTCTGGCACAATCGGCGCTGCAGTGACGCCATTCAGTCTATCCGGCAGCACCCCACGAGCAAAGTCAGCGGCCAGATGTCGGTTGTCGGCCCATTGGTCATTGGTGCCTGGTCATTGGTCATTCTCCCATCCCCCGGTTTCCATTTTTCCCACCCTTGGCCGCCACGGGCAATACGGTATACTAAGAAAGGGGGTATGGTCGGCGAGGGAGTCGACCGGAGTCCCGCCCTCGCGTGTTTTCGACGGACTGCTCTCGGGAGGCATCCGGTGAGTACGATTGCCCATTTGTCGCTTGCCGAGTACGACCGCATGATCGGGGCCGGCGTGTTCGATCAGCGCAGGCGTCGGCGGCTTGAATTCATCCGAGGGGAGATTCGCGAAATGACGCCCATCGGCTCGCGACACGAGGTCATGGTCGACAAGCTGGCCGAGTGGAGTCACCGGAGTCTCTCCAGGGAGAAAGGTTGGGTTCGCGTGCAGAACTCGATTTGGCTCGCGCCGCTGGAGAGTGCTCCCGAGCCCGACATCGTCTGGTGCGCGCGGCGGGATTATTCGCAAGGCCGCCCCACGGCGGACGACGTGATGTTGGTGATCGAAGTGGCGGAGACCAGCCTGGCTTTCGATCGTGGCGAGAAGTCCGACCTGTACGCGGCGGCCGGTATCGCCGACTACTGGATCGTCGACCTCGTCTCCCGCTCGATTGAAGTCCGCCGCGACCCGGACCGGGGCCGTTATCGCAGCGTGCAGACGGTCGCCGGCGACGAGCCGGTGCATCCGCTGGCCGCGCCGGAGATCGTGCTGCGGCCCGTGGACCTGTGGTAAAAACCGCATAGACAATTTGCACGCCCCTCTCCCCAGCCCTCTCCCAGAAGGAGAGGGAGATTGACACAGCCCAGCCAGATGAAGAAGACACTCGTGCCCGGTGTCTCGGGCGAGAAACAGCATCGCGTGGTTACGGAGAATCTGGTCAGCTTTCGCCGGCCCGGGGCGCCGCCGGTGCTCTCGACGCCGTGGTTGTTGCACATCATGGAAGGGGCGGCCCAGGAGGCGATCCTGCCGCATCTCGACCCCGGCGAGGCATCCGTCGGCTACGGCTTCGAGTTCCAGCATCTCGCCCCGACGCCCGCCGGCGACACGGTCGTCGCCACCGCCTCGGTAACCGCCGTCGAGGGCAAGATGGTCCATCTCGACTTCGAGGCCCGGGACAGTCGCGCCCTGGTCGCCCGGGGCAAACACATCCGCGCGATCATCCACGTCGAACGTTTCAACGAGCGGCTGAAGAACCGCGGCGGCCGAGCGTGAGCGGAGCCTGGTGGGGCTCGGCCGCGGGTCGAATGGATGGCAAGCCGACGCGGTTTGGCAAGGCGCGGCAGGTGTTCGGCGGCCTCGACCCACCCTACGTCGCGGGCTCGACCGGGACGACCAGGAGCTTGGGCGCCTCCGACTCGGGCGTCTTCGATGGAGGCACCGGAGTCATACCCGGCTGCTTGGTGGCCCCCGGATCGCTGAGCCCCTGGATCGGGGCCGAATTCGGCGGCTCACGAGTGCTGTCCAGACGCAGCGGCTCGCGCGGGGCAATCCGCGTCGGCGCCGTGCTCGGTCGCGCGGCGGGCAAACGCGGGGAGACCTTGCCCGGCGGTGTCGCGGCCGGTGACGGATCGACCAGGGGCAGCACCGGGGATTGCGACGGCGCGGCGGCGGACTCGTCATTGCCGGCCTGCCGCACTGCGTCACGCGGCGGTGCCAACGTCGGCCGGTTCCTAACGACGCCGCCTTGGCCCGGCATCGCGCCCGGCATCGTCGACAGGACAATCGGCCGACTGGGCTTGATCATCATCGTCACCAGGGCCGCCACGTCCGCCGGCCGAGCGACGACGAAGATGACGTAATCGGCGATCTCGTCGTTGTATTCGCATACCGAGCCGATCAACCACCGCCGCTGCTGGGTGAGCTGGGTCATCGACGACAGGATCGCCTCCAGATCGGCGCGACCGACCCGATAGGCCTCCTCCGCCGAAGAACACGCCGCCTCGGCCGCTCGAACCGCCTCCGCCCGGCTGTCGATCGCCCGGCGGCGGATCGGCAGCGTGCGATCGATCCGTTGCCCCTGGACCGGCGCGGGCCGGCCGGCAAATATCTCCGTGAAATAGGTCCGATACGGTCCGACGTGGGGCCGATCGGCGGGCAAGGGCAGCGGCAACGTCGTGGGCAGCATCGCCTGCTCGGCCAACTCGTGCTGCGCCTCGATCAACGCGACCTCGGCCTCGTCCCGCGACGCGGAGGCCGCCGCCCGCGCGGTCCGCAACATCGCCTCGTCCTCCGGCCGAACTCGCAGGGCCGCCAGCGCGTCGACCTGATCGTGACCGACACGATACTCGGCCACCGCCCCGGCCAATCGCCAGTAGGCATGAACCACCTCAAGCTGCCGGCGAGGGTCCCCGACGAGTGAAAGAGCCTCGTACAAGCTCAGCTCGCGACCCGTGACTTCCGTCCCGCCGGGCAACTGCATCCACCGCGCGATCATCTCCGGCGGCCCGAGGACGCTTTGGACCGAGGTGGCCGACTTAGCCGCGGCCGGCGGCTCGCTCAACGGGGGCAGTTGCGACGGCGGGGCCCCCTGGTCCAACGGAGCGAGCCGATCGTTTCTCGGGCGGTCCTTCCCGGCGACGCCCGAAGGGGCCCCGGGCGGGATCGTTTCGCCGGCCGGAGCGACCGCCGTGTCACTCTGCGGTAAAGGCGATACTTGGGCAAATAGAGCACAGGTCAGGATCGTGGAGGCCAGATACATGAGATCACCTCATGGCGGGGGTGGGCAGTGGAGGGGGAAAGCCATAACCTGACATTTCCACCGCCCGCCGTCAATCCGGGTTGACGCCGCATATCGCCAAGACGTTGCCACCTTGCTATGCTTTAGCGCAACGTAGCGTGTATGCCCATGGGGGTGGGCGGGCACGAATGCCTACCCGACCAATGGCAATTCCCGTTTCGGAGAACGACCATGGAAACGGCCGCGGCTGAGGGCGCGTACGGCAGTCTGACGATCGGCTGGATCGACTCGGCGATTATCCTCGTCTATCTGGTGGGCATTGTCGGCGTCGGCTGCTGGGCCGGCTTCCGCCGCAAGGACCACATGGGAGACGCCTACTTCCTCGGGGGACGGACGCTGACCTGGCCGGTCATCGGGGCGGCGCTGTTCGCCTCGAACATCTCGACCGTCCACATGGTCAGCCTGGCCGAGTGCGGCTACAAGAGCGGCATGCTCTACGGCAACTTCGAGTGGATGGCGCCGTTCACTCTGATCTGCCTGTCGCTGTTCTTCGCGCCTTTCTACATCCGGTCGAACGTAACCACGCTGCCGGACTTCCTCGAAAAACGCTACAGCCGAGCCTCCCGCGACTGGCTCACGATGATCTCGATCATGGCCGCCATCGTCATCCATATCGGCTTCGCGTTCTACGCCGGGGCCCTGGTGTTGCACGGAATGTTCGGCATCAACACCAACGTCTGCATCTTCGTCGTCGCCGGGTTGGCCGGGTTGTACACCATCGTCGGCGGGCTTCTGGCCGTGATGTGGACCGAGTCGATCCAAACGATCATCCTACTGACCGGCGCGATCTGCATCACCTTGCTCGGCTTGAACCACGTCGGCGGTTGGGAAGGACTTCAGGCGAGCGTCCATCCGGTCAACTTCTCGATCATCCGTCCGAGCAGCGATCCGACCGGGTTGTCGAAATGGGCGGTCTTCCTCGGCTATCCGGTCATCGGTTTGTGGTACTGGTGCTGCGATCAGGTCATTGTCCAGCGCGTGCTCGCGGCGAAGGACGAGAACCACGCCCGAGTCGGCCCCCTCTTCACCGGCTTCATTAAGATCCTGCCGATGTTCATCTTCGTGCTCCCGGGACTGATCTGTTTGGCGCTGGTGAACCAGGGTCTTGGCGACCAGCCGCTCAAAGACCCGAAGGATACTCTCACGTACCTGATCAACAACATCTTGCCGACCGGCATGAAGGGGATCATGGCGGCGGCGCTGTTGGCGGCAATGATGGGCTCGGTGTCCGCCGCGTTGAACTCGATCGCCACCGTGTTCAGCTACGACGTCGTCAAGCGTTGGCGTCCCGAGACGTCCGAGCGTCAGTTGGTTCTGGTTGGGCGAATCGTCACGGCGGTGGCCATGGCGCTGGCCATTCTCTGGTCGCCGTTTGTCGGCAACTTCAAGACGATCTTTCAGGGTCTCAATGACTTGATCTGTTACATGGCGCCGCCGATAACCGCGGTGTTTCTCTTGGGCGTCTTCTGGCGCAAGGCGTCATCCAAGGCCGCGTTGATCACCATGCTCAGCGGCTCCTGCTTGGGAGCGGCGGTGTTCGTCGTCGATTTCTTCAAGGTCGGCCAATGGAGCGTGCCGATTCTCACGTCCGAAGGCGGCTCGCTTGCCTTGGCGTGGACCGAGAAGGGGCCGTGGAGCATTCACTCGATGATCACGGGCTTCGTCATGTTCCTGATCGCCGTGGTCACCTTGGTGGTGTTCTCCTACATCTATCCCGACCCGGAAACCGCCGAGCGGTCGGCCCTGGTGTGGAAAAGTCCCCTGGACCCGTTGCGTGGCAAGTCCTGGCGGTTTTTGGGCAACTACCGCGTGCTCGCCGCGCTGCTGTTCCTGACGATGATCGGATTGTACTGGTCTTTCCGCGGCACGGAGAGCTACTATCCGCTGACGGCCCGAGTCGTCATGTCCGACGGCACGCCCGTCGTTGGGGCCCAACTGACCTTCGAGAGCGACGAAGCCAAGTTTGCGTTCACTCAAGTGACGGACGACAAGGGGTGTTTCACCTACGGGTCGGATATGATGGCCGGCGGCGCTCCGGAGGGCGTTTATCGGGTCAAGATTTCGCTGGCCGAAAAGGCGATTCCGGGTCCGGATAAGAAGAACCTGATTCCGACGCCCCTTCCCGCCAAGTACGCGAGCTTCGATTCCTCCGGACTGGAATTCCAGTGCGAGCCGAAGCGGAACCAATGGGAAGTGGTTCTATCCCGCCAGTGACTTCGCGCGGAAACGAGTGTCGCCTTTCGCTGGAGCGAGAGACCGCCACCTTCGCGGAGCGAAGGGCGACAATGCGACAGTTATTGATCCGCCGGTCCTAACCCGAGCATCTCGCCGAATCGGGCGAACAGATAGCGGCTGTCGTGGGGACCGGCCGAGGCCTCGGGGTGGTACTGCACGCTGAACGCCGCATGACGCCGGTGACGGAGCCCTTCCACCGTGTTGTCGTTCAAATTGAGGTGAGTCACCTCCAAGTCGTCCGGCAAGCTCTCCGGAGCGACCGCAAAGCCGTGGTTCTGGCTGGTGATCTCGACCTTGCCCGTGCTCCGGTCGATCACCGGCTGATTCGCCCCGCGGTGGCCGAACTTCAGCTTGAACGTCTTGGCCCCGCACGCCACCGCCAACAACTGGTGGCCCAGGCAGATGCCGAAGATCGGCCGCTTGCCCAACAACTCGCGGATCGTCCGCTGGGCGTAGTCGATCGGCTCCGGGTCGCCGGGACCATTGGAAAGGAACACGCCGTCGGGCTTCTCGGCCAAGACGTCCGCAGCGGTGGCCGTGCCGGGCAATACCGTCACGCGAC
>JAPLNP010000141.1 GCA_026401055.1 Planctomycetia bacterium | reverse complement strand
TCGCCGATCACCGGCGGATTGTCCCAGGCCGCCGGCCCCAGCGCGGCCGCCGCCGCCGGATCGTCCGCCAGCCACGGCGGCACCGGCTCGGACATGATCTCCGACATCGGCTCGGGCCGCGTGCCCGTCGAGGTCTCGCCGTCGCCCCAATCGATCGACCACCCGGTCAACACGTCGCTGCCGAAATCCGACGACGTCAGGATCAGCGAGTACGTCCGGCCGCCGTCGATCGACCCCATGTTCGTCACCGACAACACCGGCGCCAAGTCGTTGACGACGACGATCTCCGGCTGTGCAGGCAGGAATGACATCGACGAGACGTCGTATGCCTTGGCCGTGACGAACCGCGAGGCATCGTCCTCGTAGCGATGCGTGGCAGTCCAAGTGCCGTCCGCCCGCGGCGTGATGTCGTTGCCCCAGTCGCCGGCGTCGCCCGACGACATGGTCCCGTCGCCCCAGTTGACCTCCCAGCGCTGGACCGCGTCGCCCGTGGCGACAAGCTGAAGCGTGTACACCGAGTCCTGGTCGACCTCGTCCGGCCCAACAAGGCTCGGCGTAATGCTCAAGAGCAGTCGCTGCTCGAATTGTTCCACCTGCGGATTGCGCGACCTGGGCAAGGCGGGCTTCCTACGCCCGTGGAGCTGCTTACGCGACTTGCCCTCCAATAGGGCCACCGGATTGATCCACGACCACCATCGAGGCGCGTTCATGAGCGATTCCCTCCGTCAGATTGTGGGCCGACAATGCAGCAAGACGAGCGAAGGTTTTCCGGTCCGGCAGACGAAATACGCTACTCCGACTGCGTGGTTTGTGTCACCGATGCTATCAATACCAACCGCGAAATCAATATTGCGTTGGTGAAATATCGGGGGGTTTGTTCATGGCCCGGATTTCGACAGCCTGTGTCACATCGGTACGCATAAGTCCTTTCCCAGCAGGGGATTCAGTTATCGCTTCCGCCTTAATTCTGAAGAGGGGTGTCAAGAACGTTTTTTCAGGAAATGCCGTTTCTGAACTGGGCTCACAGGTCCCAGCATTCGCGGGGCCACCCGTCCGATGGGCAAACACAGCGCTCACCAAAGGCGTCTGCGGGACACACGGCTCGCGCTGTCCGCAGCCTCGCGGCATCAGCATCCGCCAGCCGATCGATTCAAGACTCTGGTCGTGCTGCCAACTCGGTGTCAGCGCGGGCTTCAGTTGGGCGGAACATGCCGTTGTCGGCCACTCACCTATCTTGGGTGGGGTGATTTGCAGCCTCGGCCTGCGTGATGGCCAGCAACACCCCTCGCGGCATATCTTACGCAGCACACATCCGCCCAACGGCACCCGTGCAATGCCACGCGCCGCAAGCCGCGCTAGACGAAGCCGCAGTGTCCGTGGCACAAGTTCGCCATCTCCAGCTCCGACCGTGCCAAGCGTCCGGTTTCGTTCCGTCGCCACGTCGATCAGGTGGTTGACGATTTTGTCCAGATGCTCACGGCAACCAGCCGGTCCCCAATCATTCATCTGGACGATCCAAGCTCCGCAGCCACAGCCATCGACGGCACTCTGGCCAAACGCCCACGCGATCAGCTGGTGAACGCGGTCACCCACGCCTGGCAGCAAAGCCAACTCGGGCAAGGCAAAGACGGCCGGTTCACGGTAGCTACTGGCGGCGCGCTCAAGAAGTCGGCACCCTTGGTCAACCAGCGCGATCTCGGAACGCAGGAACAGGTGCCACACGAGCCGGAACCTCCCCATCACCGACCACTCGCTTTGCCTGCGAGTTCCGCGAACGTCGGCCGTTTGGGTTGGGAAACGGCTTGATGTTTTTCCATGCCGGCCAGGGCGACGCCTTGCATCGAGGCGGCGACGGCGGAGCCGACGAGGCCGTCGAGCCAATGGTTGTCGGGGGCTCCGGGCCGGAGCTTCCATTCGTCGACGACCCGGCCGCGGCCCTCGGTCTTCACGCGGTACTCCGCCGTGATGTGCTCGGCAAACAGCCGATGCAAGTCGGGATTGCTACCGAACAGGGAAAGACAGCCCCGGTCGCCCATGGGGACCGCCAACCGGGCATGGACGAACGACTTCCAGTAGTTGGTGTCGAAGACAACATGACGGACCGCCCGCTTGCCGTGAACGTTGGGAATTCGCCAGTTCAGGCCCACGCGGTCGCCGAGCTTCCGCTTGTATTCGGAGAACGGAATGCTGGATGCCCCCACGAACCGCCCGTGGCTGGGCATTACGATCCCGGCGTGCGCCGACTGCCGGCAGAACTGGTAGACCACGTCGGTCGAAACAGCGTTCGATCCGCATCATGGCCCCGTCGTCACGGCGCCACTCACGCCCCAGGTATTCTGCGGTGAGGGATTCGAGGCCCGCGTAGATCGCTCCCTCCAGGCCGCTCGCGCGGGTGGCGGCCGTCAACGTGTGCCGGGCATCCCGAAGGGTGAAGTAAGCCCGCTTCTGATCGGGAAACGTGCCGTAGTCCACGACGTAGCCCGTGAAGTCGTCTTCCCAGCCGGCCACCACGAAGTACAGCAAATTGGCCTGGACGTCGACGAACATGGTCAGGTGGTTGCATCCGATCGGCACGGCACGGCGCTCGATGCGATTGATCTTGCCGGCGATCTGGTCCGCCGTGAGTTCGTCGGCCGCGACGTCCTCTTCCGGCAGCGGCTCGTTCTGGTACTCGGCGAAGAATGCCGCCTCATCCTGGAGCTTGAGGTTCATCGCGTGCTGGATGGCCGAGAGTTCATCCTCGTTGTGCCGATCGGGCCAAGCGATGACGGCCCCGGCGTCCATCGCCTCGCGGTTGGCGCGGTAAAACTCCGTGGCCTCTTCGCCCGCGTGCCCCTGGCGCAGGCTCTCCGCGCGGATCTCCGCGTAGTGGGCCCACAGCTTCTCGTCGGCGGGGAACGAGTAGACCATCTTCGTCCGCTCCCCGTTCCACTCCGGGTGTTTTTCACGCGAGAGGATGTTGTCGGCCATGTCGCCGGGGCGGATCACGGTGCAGGGCATGACGCCGGCAATCTTCTTGCCCGGGCCGCCCAACCCCAGGACGGCGCCCGCCAGAATGCTCTCCCGCGTAGCGCATTGGGAGAGCGACCGCGCCGATTCGTCCGTCTGCGGGTCGTCGATCACCACGAGCGACGGCCGCACGGACTGCCCGTCGGCGCGCTTGAACTTCATGCCGCGGATCCGCCCGGTGATGCCGGCGACTTTGATGATGGCCCCGGATGCGCTGCTGCCGGGCATCGTAGGAAGCACGATCTCCCGGGCCGTCCAACCGATGTGCGACCGCTCGCCCCGGTAGAGCTGGCCCGAGCAGCGGTTGGCGATCCCGTCGAGACACTGGATCGGGTAGACGACCTCGGGGAAGTCTTCCAGGAGCAGATCGTTGCCGTCGAGTTCGGTCTTCATCGAGTCGAGCATGTCCATCGCGTGGCCTTCGTCGCTGCCAACGAGGCAGACGAACTCGCGGTGGCCGTAGAGCACGGCCCAAATGCAGGCGCACTCACAGATTGAGGTCTTGCCCGAACCCCTCGGCATGGCCATTGCAAACAGCCCGCCGTGGAGCACCGCTTGCTCGATCTTGGCGATCACCTTCAGGTGATCGGGCGACCACGGCAAGTGGAACGTGAAGGGCAGGTAGGACTCGCAGAAGAACCGAAAGTCCCGCTCGGCCTGCGCTTTCCGCTCCGGATGGACTACGGCCGGCAATTCTCCGATGTCGCGCCCGGCCAATGACAGGGCGGCGTTGCGTGCCCGGGCGCGCTCCTTGAGCGACCCATACGGGTCGCCGTCGGCTTCAGGGCGGGGCGTGTGCCGGACTTCGACCAGCCAAGCGACATAGCGGAACAGATCGACGTGCGTGGCGTCGCCGATGCGGAACCCCGCGCGCGAGCGGTGTCGGTGCAGTTGCCGCTCGTTGATCACCTCGCCGGCCGAATTGAGCAGGCGGCACAGGTCGCTGGGGCGGAGATGGCGAACGTCAATCGCGGCCATGCGACATCTCCGTAATCAGCCACCGGGCGTACTCGACCAGGCTCATCGTGCCATCGGGGTTCGTCGGCGCGCCGTCGTCGACGTCCGCTTGGAGCATTTCCACGGTCACCGGCCGCGGCCCCGACGCGGACAGAATGCGAGCCATGTCTTCCAGGCGAAGGGCCTGGGGACTGAGCGGGCCGCCTTGCCGTCCTGGGGCGTTAGGTTCGGTCATCCGGTGCTACGCCTGGTCGAAAAAGTATTCCGGGAAATCGATGCGATTCTTCGCGGACTGCGCTTGAGCTCTGGGGGAAAAGATGGCTCTGTGTGGATGTACAAACCAACATCCACCACCCAACCACGGAGAACGACGATGAACACGAACGACAACAACCAAACGCCCGAGCTGGACCTGGGCGACGACCTGGTGATCACCAAGACGACCCGACGGGCCTCGGGTGGCGGGACGTGGGTGATAGGGACGATTGCCGGGTACCGCTTCAACGCGCTGGTATTCCCCGCCCACGCCGAATGCCACGACTACGAGTTGGGCGACAGCCGCATCTCGAAGCTCTGGCTCGAGCGGATCGCCGACAAGACGACCGTGGTGAATTTCGATCGCGGGTGGGACATCCGCCCGACGGACGCGACCACCATCGCGGTCATGGATTTTCTGGCGGCGGGCCTGGCTGAGCACATCTATCACGCCTAACCACCGAAGAGAACCATCGCCATGCGGAACCACGAGATCACCATCCGAGCGACCGAACACCCCAGCGCCCACGAGGCCATCCAGCACCTGGACGTCTCCGCCGACGACCACGCCATCCTCGTCGGCCGAAAGTACCTGACGCTCACGCGGGCCGAGGTCGAGCGGATCGCCTCGGCCGGAATCGAGTTCGCGTACCTCGTCGACCGCGACGGCACGATCATGACCATCCCCGTCAACGACCAATAACCCACAAGGAACACGACCATGAAGAAACGACGCCTGAGCGAGAAGCAATTCGAGACGAAATTGGCCCAACTGCTGGAACGCCGTCTGGAAAACACCGGCGGCGGAGTGACGACCTTCCAGGACGCCGGGGTTCTCACGATGAACCGAGGTTTGGTCGTCTCGCTCCCAAACGGGCAACAATTCCAACTGACCATTATTGACAGCACGCGCTACTAACCCACCTGGAGCCCCGAGATGACCAGTCCCCAAGCCCGCAACGATGACCCGGCGGCCATCGACGCTCGCCTGACGCAGATCGCCATGCAGGTGCTCAAGGTGCCGACGCTCGCGTACCGCAACGCGGACGCGCTGGATTTCCACGAGGTGTCCGTCGGACAAATCAAGCTCGCATTGCGGGCGGCCTACGAGGCCGGCCGCCAGTCGATGAGGTAACCCCTGTTTTCCTTTTCCCAATGGAGGTGTGCGATGAAGAAGAACGAAGTGAAGGTCGGCAGCGTCTATACCGCGAAGGTGTCGGACAAAGTGGTCGAGGTGCGGATCGACGGTGCGAACCGCCAAGGCGGATGGAGCGCGACGAACCTCGCCACGGGCAAGAAGATTCACATCAAGAGCCCGCAGCGGCTGCGTGGTCCGGCGGCGCGGCGAACGGGCCGCGGGGGCAAGACGACGCAAGTGGACGCCGTGGCCGACGCGCCGGTCGTTGAAGTCGTCGCGGAAGCGGCGCCCGACACCGCGTCGAAACCCGGCAAGACGAAGCGGGCCAAGGGGGAGCCCAAGCCGAAGCGGGTGAGCGGTCTGGACGCCGCGGCCAAGGTGCTCGAGGAGGCGGGCCAGCCGATGACGGCCGGGGAGATGGTCGAGGCGGCTGAGGCCAAGGGCTACTGGAAGTCGCCCGGCGGCAAGACGCCCCACGCCACGCTTTACAGCGCGATTATCCGGGAGATCGCCACCAAGGGCGCCGAGGCCCGGTTCAAGAAGACCGAGCGCGGGAAGTTCGCAGCAAGCCGCTAACACCATCTTCTCCTCCTCTCAACCCCGGCTCTGCCCGGGGTTCTCTTCGGCCTGACCACTTTCCCGAAGAAACGTGATCGGCTTGCCCAACTCCCGCGCGATGGCGATCTCGGCCTGGACACCCACGCTGGCCTGCCATCCGTCGAGCATGAGTACGACGACCTCATCGCACATCTCCAGATAACGCTGATCGTGCCGTTGCCAGAAATGCCAATCGCCCGGAACGCCGTAGGCGCAGATTCCGTAGCTGTGTGAGATCGGCGAAAAGACGATCTTCCCCCGGTTGATCAGCACGGCCGCAGCGCGGCAGGCCGCTTCAAATCGTTGCTGCCGAACCTCTGGATCGACATGTGTGAACGGTGATGCCAAATAGATCATGCCACGACCTCCGCAATCTCGACGAGTGGCGCGACAAATTCCCGCTCGGCATTCTTGCCAGTGAACTTCTCCCAGCGTTGGACTATGACATCTGCGTAGGGCGCGTCCAACTCCATGAGAAACGCCTTGCGACCTGTCTGCTCGGCGGCGATAAGCGTGCTGCCGCTCCCGCCGAACAGGTCCAAGACGTTCTCGCCAGCAAGAGACGAGTACTGCATCGCTCGCACAGCCAACTCGACCGGCTTTTCAGTCAAGTGCACCATCTTGTTGGGATTGATCTTCTTGACATGCCAGAGATCGGTGGCATTGTTCGGTCCGAAG
>JAPLNP010000659.1 GCA_026401055.1 Planctomycetia bacterium | reverse complement strand
ATTTGCCGGGCTCGGGGAAATAGCCGTACGTCAGCCCGAACTTCACGAGAAAGTCCAGGCACCTGGCATTCGGCAGCGCCCTGCCAGCCGCGCCTGCGTCATCGCAGTACCACGGCTGCAGGGCCTCAGGGATTGCCTCTCGCATCTTGGACGCAAGAGGCATCAGCGCGACGCCGTACAGGCTCATCGCGAGGCAGTCGCCCTGCGTGATCCCCTCCTTTGAGTGGATCACGAGCGCGGGTTCGCCCGGTTCCGACCGGACCAAGCACCGGACCCAGTGCCGATACCGGTTGAACGCGAATCTGCTCCCCTGATTCCATCGGTGGGCCACGTTCCACAGCATGAGGTATCGGTTGATCTCATTGAAGCCATTCCGGGCATCAAAGAGAGCAGTGCCGAAGCCAGTCTCCGGTTCGTACCGGGAGAACGTGGCATCCTCAGCGGCCCCGGGATCAGTCCCGGGGGCTAGCACAACCTCGGCGCGGATGCGACTCCGCAGGGTTGCGTCGCTGGACAGGTCACCGTCATCCTCCTCCTCTGAGGCGCCGTCCTCGGTCCAACCCGCCGACTGTGGCCAGATGGCCCGAACGGCGTGGAGGTTGGCCTCGATCCCCGATCGCAGGCCCGCACAGAGCTGGGTATTCCCGCAGGTGATGGTTGCCGCGCTCTTGGTCTGCAAGTGACTGCAATCGGACCAGAGGCGCATCCAGACCTCGCCCACCCCGAGCGGCCGAACGCCAGGACGTTTGTCCAGGGCGACGGTCCGAACCGTGTTCACAGCGCGGTAGGCGGCGTAGGGGGGCGAGCCGTTGCTCAGCCAAACAACCCAGTCCGCCATTACCGCTCGGAGCTTCTCGGAATGCGCACCGTGGCGAAGAAGCCAGTGCTTAAGCATCTCGGCTTCAACGCCGCACGGCCCGGCGCCGCCAGAGAGACGTGCCGCTGCCTTTGCAACGCACTCTTCGAAGCAGTACACCGGCATGGTGTCCAGCAGGTCGTCGGCATCGGGGTAGGCATCAAAAGCCTCCTCCGACGGCACGACGCAGTCCGGGTGTTTATCCCGAAGCACGTCGATGACCGGCCGGCCGGATTTGGAATCCAAATCGTTCGGGCGATAAGGACCTCCGGTGCCGCGATCGGTCACCATCCGGACGGCCGCACGGACCTTGCCACCGAGCACCATGGCGTCATATCGGCGCGCGAGAGAGGTGGCATCGTCCTGTCGTCGGACTTCCACTCTCCTCCCGCCTCCACTGGAGTCGAGGTACGCTTCCTCGACGCCCTTCACCAGTGCGACATACCGTCCCACGTCCCAGGCGTCGAGCCGATTCCATACGATCGGCTTGACGTCGTGGAATCGAGTGATCCCGCGGACGCGGCGGAGGATGACCGCCTGGAACACCAACGGCCGCTCCGAGTTCCAGTGTCGCTGAATGACTCCGGCCCAGAGGTCGGTCAGCGTCGTCAGGAAGCGGTGAGCCCATCGGCCGTTGGGGAGGTCGTACAGTGGGAGGGAGCAAGAGGCGACGCGGTTGTAGAGCCGCTGCCACTTTGCGTCTTCATTGACGCCGATCCCACCGTCGAGGTGGGTGCCATCGTTCAGATGGATGGTGTCTCCAAAGATCCCGAGGAGCCGTCGATCGGCAGCAGAGATCCACTGCAGATGAGGGTCAGCTTCGCGAAGCTCCTCCTCCGTGAAGGTGCAGGGCACGAAGAGCCCTAGTGCACCTTGCACGTCACCGTCGGCGGGAGGTATGAGACCCACCACCGCTGCACCGGCCGCTGCAGGAGGTGTGTCACTCGGTGCGACGTCAAGAACTCCGGCGGCCCCTCCAACCACCCCCACCGTACCAGCCGCGGTACCTCCAGCGGCATTCAGATAGGGGTTGGCGACGGTGGGTGCCGTCGCCGCAAGGATGGCGGCCGGGACGATCATCCCGGCACGTTCATTCCAGCAGGTACCGCCGGCGCAGCCGTCCGTGCGGACAGCCGGGCCGGTGCTGGCCGCCAAGGCCACCACCGTTGCCGCAGTTCGGAGAACTGGGCGTGGAGGCAGGGGGCCGAGGGCGCGCTGGGCAACTCCCTCGGTGGTCCCCCCTACCCGAGAGGCATCAAGGGAATTGCCGACGGCAACTCCGTCAACGCCCCCGCGAGCCTCGTTGGCATCCACTGGCGGTGCAGCCTCAACTGCCGGGGGAGAGCTCACCCGTTGAGCTGTCCCCCCCCCCCCACCGCGGCAATTTGCCGCCCCCGCCCCGCGTGCCTTTTGTTGAAGAGTGGGTAGAGGCCGGTTGATTGCCGCGTTGGGGCACCGTTGGCTCCGAGCAAACCCACGTTCGCGGTGCCAACTGATTCCTCCATTGGGCGGTGTCCGTCAGCCGCAGGGCTGATATTCAACGCGACCGGCAAAGGGGCATCGCCCCCGTCAACCGAGCCAATCGGTCCGACAGGCGATGCCGGTGGGCGGATCCATCCCTCGGCCGAAAAACCGACGGGGCGGTCGCCCGACGCGCCGACGCAGACAGGAGCTGCGTTGGCGGCAACAACGACGTCGGGGCCCATCCCCGTGACATCGTCGTCCCCCGGCGCCGCCGCCGAGGGGGCATCCCTGACAGCCGAGCTGATCGGCCTGCCGTGGGATGCCAATGGGCGGACGGCCCCCTCGGCCGGAAGGCCAAGGGGGCGGACGCCCGACGCGCCATTGCAGACAGAAGCTGCTTCGGCGGCATCGACGACGTTGGGGCCCATCCCCGGGACATCGTCGTCCCCCGGCGCCGCCACCGAGGTGGCATCCCCGACGGCCGAACCGATCGGCCCGCCGTGGGATGCCAATGGGCAGACGGCACCCTCGGCTGGAAGGCCAAGTTGGCGGTCGCCCGTCGCGCCATCGCAGACAGGAGCTGCTTCAGCGGCAACGACAACGTCGGGGCCCATCCCCGGGACATCGTCGTCCCCCGGCGCCGCCGCCGAGGTGGCATCCCCGACGGCCAAACCGATCGGCCCGCCGTGGGATGCCAATGGGCGGACGGCACCCTCGGCTGGAAGGCCGAGGGGGTGGACACCGGACGCGCCGTCACCAACAGGACTTGCGGCGGCGCCGTCGACGTCATCGGGACCCGCCCCCGAGACGTCGGCGTCCCCCGGCGAGTTGCCCCGGCCGGCCGAGGGGCCGAGGGAGGCGATTGAGGCCGAGGGGGCGCCGATCCCAACCGCCAAGAGGCCAGGCGGGGTCGGCGTCGATTCCATGTCGTTTGTGTCAGCCGAGGGGCTGAGAGAAGCATTTGACATGGCATCGTCGTTGTCGGCCGCGACATCATCGTCGTCAGCCGGCAACGCCGCAGACGCGTCGAAAAAGACGACATTTTCGTCGATTTCCGCCGCATCTCCGGAGGG
>JAPLNP010000590.1 GCA_026401055.1 Planctomycetia bacterium | reverse complement strand
CACGGTGATCGGACCGGTGTATACCGGCGACGACGGGAAAGTGGGAACCGTCCGGTCCAGCGTGTACCGGATGACCGCACCGGGCACCTCGGTCGCCAGCGTCAGCGTGAACGGCTCGACGAACGTTCCGCCGGTCCGCGAAAACGTCAGCGTCCCGGACAACGTCGGCACGGCAACCGGGTTGGCTCTTCGCGGAGTCGGAATGGCGAAGTAGCCTTCCGGGCCGTCCGGGTTCGAGCTCGATAGCCCGTAGGAAATGTCGATCCCCTGCGCCGGAAACTCCGGGGCGTACTCGTGCGCGATGGTCGCGCCGTCGGGCCGAACCAGGGCGAGGTACTCGCCGTCGCCGTCGAGCTTGAAGTTCGTGTGCAGCGGCGAGGTCGGAATGGCGCGGTTCTTTTCCGACGCGAAGACGAGCAGATAGCCGTCCGCCGCGAGCGTGACCGCCGGAAACCGCCACTTCGTCAGCGCGTTGTCGTCATCGGTCAGATACCAGCCGTCGAGGTTGATTGGGGCGACCGTCGGGTTGTGGATCTCGATCCAATCGGAGTGATCCCCGTTGTCGTCGGTCGTCCCGGTCTCGTTGACCGCCAGGAACTCGGTGATCAGAAGCGGCCCGGCGGCCAACAGCATCCTCGGCTCCAACGGCTCGTGGAGCAACCTCCTCGACGCTCGCCGCCGCGGGGCGCCGTTGCCGGCGCGAGTCGCCGATGCCGTCTTCCGGACAGAATGCCTTCCGAACAGAATGCCACTCTTACGGTGCATCTAACACCCCCAATGCAGGGCCAAGCGACGGAGTCACGACGTGGCAATCCGCCATCGCGCGACGTTGTTCTTACCATGTGCATGATCATCGCCCGGCGGCCGCGCGTCAAGCTTTCTGAAAAAGATAAATCCCTCACAACCCGTCGACACCACCGGGGGGTTGCCTCTCGCGGACACCGCCGTACGATTGCGTGGACGGTGTCATTCTCACACCAGGCATAAGGAGACCGTTATGTACCCAGGAAATGTCGGCAATACTTCCCTCCAACTCAGGCGTCGCGATTTTCTCATGGCGGCGGCCGGCACCGCGGCGGCGCTGGCGACGGGCACGGCGCGGGCCGCGTCGCCCCTCGTCCTGCCTCCGCTTCCTTATGCCGAGAACGCCTTGGAACCGGTCATCTCGGGCAGGACCATCAGCTTTCACTACGGCAAACACCACAAGACCTATGTGGACAACCTGAACAAGCTCGCGGCCGGAACCGAATACGCCGACATGCCGCTGGAGCAGATCATTGCCGCTACCGCCGGTAAGCCGGAGAAAACGGCGATCTTCAACAACGCGGCGCAAGTGTGGAATCATACGTTCTATTGGAACAGCATGAAGCCCGGCGGAGGAGGCGACCCGCCCGCCGCGCTGAAGCAGAGAATCGAAGCGTCCTTCGGCAGCGTGGACGCCTGCAAGAAGGAGCTTGCCGCCGCAGCCGTTTCGCAGTTCGGCAGCGGCTGGGCTTGGCTCGTTCTGGGTGGCGACAAGCTCAAGGTCGTGAAGACCGCGAATGCCAACGACCCGTTGACAACCGGCGTGACGCCGCTGGTGACCGTTGACGTGTGGGAGCACGCCTATTATCTGGATTACCAGAATCGGCGTGCCGACTACGTCGGTGCCGTACTCGACAAGCTGCTCAATTGGGAGTTCGCCCTGCGGAACCTGGGGTGAGCCGCGACGGATGGTGGGACTCGCTGCGCTCGGCCCACCCTGCTTGCCGTGCCGGGTCGCGACCGGCCTACGGTTGCTCGTTGTTGGCGATGATTGCCTGCTCGCCGATTTGATTGGTGATTTTCACGCCTTTGTCCCCGTTGTTGCCGGTGACGATGGCGTGGCGGAGGCCCTTGCCCAGCAGGATCGACGGCTCCGGCGTGGCGAACGTGCATCCCTGGACCTGGAGCTTGCCGTTGTCGGCCTCGATCAGGGCCTTGCCGGGATGGTTGGCCAGCCCGCTGCTGAAGTAGCAGTTCGACAACGACACGTAGCCCTTGCCGCGCGAGACGACGTTTTGCACCGCCGGGCCCCAGAACGCGCAATTCTCCAGTCGCACGGAGCCGCTCGACGTCGCGTTGACGACGATCTCGATCGGGTTCTCGCCGGTGAAGGCGACGAACTGCCCGTTGGTGATCAAGAGGCCCATCGGCTGGATCGCGTCGACCACGATGCACCGATTCGCCGCGTCGGCTCCGATGCCGCAAAGCTGGCCGTTCATCGCCCCATTCTTAGTGGCGATGAAGTGGTAGCCGATATTCACGGGGAAGATGAACGTATTGGTCACGTACTCCCAGTCGGTTCGGGCGAAGATGAAGCCTTCGCAGTTCTTCCACATGTACTCGTACACCTTGCCCCAGTCGCCGCCGACCTTGGGCGAAGACCACCAGTGGCAGTGCCACTGCACGTTCTCGATCCGCCCGATGTCCGAGCACGAGTCGAGCGAGATGCCCCTGCGCAGGACGCAGCCCGCCACGCTGCGAATCCGATGGCGGACGTTGGGCTCGGGGCCGATCCGAATCCCGTTGAAACTGTTGATGAGCGTGACGTTCTCGACCGTGTTGTCGCCGCCCTGCAAGTGGAACGTCCAGGCGTAGGGGTGGATGTCGTCGGGCTTCTGCTCGGGGTAGAACACGGTAAGCCCTTGGACGTTCGAGGAGTCGCCCATCTCGAACATCGCCGGGGCGTCCTCCTTGTCGCGGCCTCCGGTGGCAAGGATGACGGTGCCCACGAGCGGCTCGATATAGACCGGCGCCTGCTGGACGCCCACCAGAGCGACGCCCACGGGGATCTTCAAGCTGCCCGCCACGAGATACTTGCCCGCGGGAAGTCGGACCACGCCGCCGAGCTTGCCCGCCGCGTCCAGGGCCTTCTGGATCGCGGCCGTGTCGTCGGTTTTTCCATCCGCCTTGACGCCGAAGGCGGCAGCGTCAACCGGGCCAGGCGCGGCGGGCGCCGATTGGCCAAACGCGGGCAGCGCGAAGCCGACGGCGCAAAACGCCGCTGCAAACAAAGCCGTTGAAGCGAGCCGAATCATGGGGTTGTCCTCCCGGGGGTTTCCGTGGTCCGTATTGTGTTTGCTGGGAAAGCGGTTATAGTAGGCTTTTGAAGGCAACAGGTCAACCAGTAGGGTATGTGCTGGCACACACGGGCAATTCCCGAACGATCTTGGTGCGTGCGAGCGCGCACCCCGGAAGCACTACGGTGTCGCGAAGCATTGGTGGTCGCAGAAGGGACAGGTCCAATACTTGAGTGCTTTCTTCTCCGGTTAGCCGGACTTGCCCCTTTATGTAGTCCCGACGGCGCTGCACGCGCCGGCTGATGTCGGGCGTTGGACGTGTGAATCGGAGGGCACATTATGGGCCTGTTAGCTTGGCTATTTGGTGGAAGGAGTGAAGACAACTTCATGGTCCATTTGCCCGGGCCGGGCACGTTTTCGATCGACGTCGTGGGCGAGTCGAAGTACCAGCCTGCGTTGGAGTTTATTTGTGGCGGGCGCACCGGCGGAAGCCAGAAGAAGACTGTGGAAGCTGTCCTGGTTTATGAGGACGACAATCCGTACGATGACCAGGCAATACGGGTCGATATTCAGGGAAACACTGTGGGGTATCTTAGCCGGGATAATGCGAGGCAGTATCGAAAGGAATTGAAGCAAGCAGGTTATTCGGCAATGACCGCCACATGTTCCGCAAGGATAGTGGGCGGTTGGGATCATGGTGGTGAAGATAGGGGCCTCTTTGGCGTCACACTTGATCTACCGACAGCGGGTCAGCATTCCGGCGATTCGAAACGCCTGTTCAACGCATCAGAATTCGAGTTTTCAATTGTTCAACCAAACGCCGAGGAACTCTCTCAGGTACGAATCGGCGACTCCGTGAAACTTTGGGCACCTGCTGACGCCCCAACAAAGATTCTCATCTATCGACACGGTAGCTTGGGAGGCGACGGCAGATTGGGGCTGGTTCCAAAAACATATGCAGAGGTGATCGCGAATCACCGCGCTTCAGAGTTGCCAATTGAAACGGAGGTTTGCGGTTTGACCACTTCTACCTGCAGTATCCGCTGCAGACTGGTTCAGGCCGAAGAGGTCAACAGGGCAAAAAGGGAGGAGCAACAGAAGCTTCGTGCCGAACTGACCAAGCCGTACAGGCCGAAGAAGCCAGTGGAGTTTTCTGTAGACGCAAAGTCATACGTGCTCAACGTCGGGGAGCGATTGCGATTGACTCACGTCCCGTCAATTGACGAATGCGTTTGCGACATTTGCAGGGTAATTCTTGTCTTCACCAGTATGGACGGAAAGACAACTATCAAGAAAGGTGATGAGCCAGCCATTAAGAAGAAGATCGTGCGATTGACTCACACTTTCGATGATCTAGATATTCAGGTGATTTCTAGAGCCAATGAGAAGCACTGGTACAAGTCCGAATACAAACTACAGATGACACCAGTCCACAGCTAACAAGCGTCCGAAGAAAAAACTGGCAAATCCGCTGTGCTACTTTGCGAGCATCTTAGCCGCGATGTTACGTGGGAGATTTGAGCCCGTCGGAGGGAATCGCATGACTGGTGACGTTCTGGAATTCTTCTGCCGCCATTTGATCGGCATTGGCTGGTACGAGGGGACACTCAACGATGCTGGCGAATTTGCCGCCAGACCTACTTTCTACGGTGCGTCCGGATTCGTCCTGCAACTACACGATGATCTTCCCGGTTCTTGGGCGTTGATAACGGCTGGCCACGTCTTCACAGACTACAAAGAGCGGCATTCCGATCTCAAGATCGGCGCGAGAAACCACAGTCTGTTCGATGTGTGGGGGCCACGTGCACGCGGTAATCACCGGATTCCGTTCGATCTGTTCGACACTCCTGCTTTCGTCTATAATGGTCGGGAGTTTTCGGGCGCGTGAATAAGGTGGATTCGCCGATGAGGAGTGGAGACTCCAGGAGGCGAATGGATGACGAGGACGCGTAGAACGTTTTCGGAGGCTTTCAAGGCGAAGGTGGCGCTGGCGGCGA
>JAPLNP010000382.1 GCA_026401055.1 Planctomycetia bacterium | reverse complement strand
AAGCGTCGGAAGCGTTCCCCGTCGGAACCGCTCCCCCTTTGTCGATCTCGCATGGCCTGTTAAGCTGGCGACGAGTCCGGGCCGCGCGGAACGGCCCGCGTTGCTTTTCCGAAACCGCCGCCATCAGCCAGAAAGTCGTCGGCCATGCCTCACGAGCAGTCGTACTTCGAGGGCAACACGTCGCGGCTGTTCGAGAACGTGTGGCAGCCGGAGACGGCCGCCCAGGCGGTGGTCGTTTTCATCCACGGATTCACCGAGCACGGCGGCCGGTATGCCCACGTGGCCCGCGCGCTCAACCAACAGCGGCTGGCCGTCTATGCCCTCGATCTGTCGGGACACGGCCGAAGCGAGGGCGAGCGGATCTGGGTCGGCACGTTCGACGAGTACCTCGACGACGTCGAACTTTATCTCAACCGAGTTCGGTCGCGAGAGCCGGGCAAACCGGTGTTTGTGCTCGGCCACAGCCTGGGCGGAACCATCGCGGCGATTCTCGTCATCGAGCGGGGGCTCGACGCGCGGGGGCTCATTCTTAGCGCCCCGGCGGTGAAGCTCGGGGCCACGGTCTTTCCGATCTTGCGGCGTCTGGCGTCCCTGATCGCCCGGCTCTTCCCCCGGCTGCGACTGGTCCACTTGGGCGCCGGCAAGCTGTCGCGCGACCCGGAAAACGTCGCCCGATTCCTGGCCGACCCGCTGGTGTTCCACGGCAGCATCCCCGTCCGGACCGGCGCGGAGATCCTTGGGGCGATCGAGCGGGTCGGGCGCGGCGCGGCGTCGGTGCGGCTGCCGCTCTTGGTCCTGCAAGGCACCGGCGACGCCATCATCGATCCCGGCGGCGCGGCGGACTTTCTGGCCCAAGCGGGCACGACGGACAAGACGTTGAAACTCTACGACGGCCTGTACCACGATCTGTTCGGCGAGCCCGAACGGGAACAGGTCCTCGCCGATCTCGTCGCCTGGATCGCCTGTAGGGTGAAGCCATGAACTCCTGGGTCATCAAGAACGTGCGTGTCCTCCAGCCGGGCGAGGGCATCGTCGCGCGATCGCTCCGCGCCCGCGACGGCAAGATCGCCGAACTCGACGTTCCGGACGCCGAGCCGGGCATCGACGGCGGCGGCCGGCTGCTCACGCCGGGGCTAATCGACGTACACACCCACGGCATCCACGAGTTCGGCTACGAGAACTGCCCGGAAGCGATCGTCGATGGGGCGGGCGTGCTGGGCCGATACGGGACGACGTGCGTGCTGCCGACGCTCTACAACGTGATGGCCCGCGAAAGCCTCGGCAAACTCGAATCGCTCGCCGCCGCGCTGGCCGGCGTTCGCGGCGCGGACATGCCCGGCTTTCATCTCGAAGGACCCTTCCTCGCCCTGACCGGGGCGGGAGCGGCGACGACGCCGGGGGACCTCGGGCTGCTCGAGGAGTTGTTGGCGGCGACCGGCGGGCGAGTGGCGGCCGTGTCGATCAGCCCGGATACGGAGAACGTCCTGCCGGTCATCGAGCGACTCGTCCGTGACGGGATCGCCGTGTTCATAACCCACACGGCGGCCACCGCCGAACAAACCCGCTCGGCGATCGACGCCGGCGCGCGGCACGCGACGCATTTCTACTGCGTGTTCCCCGTGCCCAAGGAAACCGATCTGGGCGTGCGGCCCGTCGGGGCGGTTGAGGCGATCCTGGCCGATCCGCGGTGCTCGGTCGATTTCGTTTGCGACGGCGTTCACACCGATCCAGTCGCCATCCGCGCGACGCTGGCCGCCAAAGGGCCCGAGGGCGTCGTCGCGATCACCGATTCGAATATCGGGGCCGGCTTGGCCGCGGGCACGTACGACACGCCGGCCGGATACCGCATTCGCGTGTCGCCGGACGACGCCGCGCGGATCGACGATCCGAGCCATCCTTTCTACGGCGCGCTGGCCGGCAGCACGCTGACGATGGACCGGGCGGTGGCGAATCTGCTCCGGTGGCTCGATCTGCCATCAGCAAAGGTCTGGGCCATGGCCACGCGCAATCCCGCCCGGCTGCTTGGACTGGAGCACAAAGGCGTCATTTCTCAACCGAGCCGCGACCGTCCGAGAAACCGAGCCGCGACCGTCAGGAAGCGGAGAAGGCGACTCGCCTGTCGTGGTGCGTCGTGCCGCTCCCTGACGGTCGCGGCTCGGTTTTCTGGCTCATTCCGCCGCCGGCCGGCGGACCGTCGCCTCGATGAGCCGTGGGCGGTCGCCGGCGAGCGACTCGCGGAGCAACTCGCTCAGCTCGTCGGGGCCCTCGGCGCGGCAGGCCGAAACGCCCAGCGACTCGGCCAGGCCGACGTAGTCGATCGCCGGGCTATCGACGTCCAAGCCGACGAACCGGTCGCGGCACGCTTCGCTCAGGCCGAGCACCGCCGCGCAGTCTTTGAGAATCCGGTACTCGCGGTTGTTGCAGATCACCGTGGTGACCGGAATGTCGTAGTGGGCGGCGGTCCACAGGCCCTGAAACGAGTACATCGCCGAGCCGTCGCCGATCAGGGACAAGACGGGGCGGTCGGGCCAGGCGAGTTGAACGCCGATCGCGCAATTCAGTCCCCACCCCAGCGCCCAACCGCGCTGCGCGAAGTAGCCGCTGGTGTTTTTCAGTGCCCCGACCCGTTCCAGGTAGCTGTCCATCGTCGTCGTGGGCGCCTCTTCGATCACCGCCACGTTTTCCGGCAGGACCCGGGCGACGG
>JAPLNP010000120.1 GCA_026401055.1 Planctomycetia bacterium | reverse complement strand
TGGCCCTACCTCGGCTATTACCGACTGGTGGCCGAGCGACTCCTTGTCCGCGCTCAAGTCGCGCCGGACACCAGCTAGCACGCGGAGCAAAGTGCTCCGTCCGTGCCTCGGCGACGCCGCTCTATCGCTTGGGGGAAAGGGGGTTTTATGCCCTCACCCGACCGCTCTCACCCCCAGGACGCCTTCACTCCCCTTCCGATCCCCCTACGGACCTTACCCGAGTGCTTCATGAATAATCCGGGCTAAGCTGCGCCCAACTGCGGCCGGGTTCGGCCCGTGGCGGCGGAAGCGGGCGGCGTGAGCCCCCGGGCAAAACCGAGAAACGAGCAAAGGGCCACCCCTCGCGGGCGGCCCTTTTTTTGTCCCACGCTCCGGCAGAGACACCATCGCCCACGGGGCCCTATGATCCGGCCGAGATGCCGTCGGGGGAATGGGTAGGGGGGCGGTTTGCGCGCCTACGAGTTGCCCCTGCTGGACGAGTGACAAGGATCCGTATATAATAAGGGCGAAGCAGATTGCTGGCCGGTATCGCGCACTGGGAGAGACGAGGTATGACTTTAGCCGAGTTGGTTCCCGCAATCCAGCGATTGCCAGCCGTGGATAAGCTCAGGCTGATTCGCCTTTTGGCTGAAGAACTGGATTCAGGCGAGGACATCTCGCCTCTCGTGCCGCATAAGGTGTACTATCTGCCGACCCCGTACGCCACGTATGGGGCGGCCGGCGCATTGTTGGCCGCGGCAAAAGTTGGTGAGGCCACCCCCGGCTGAGGCCCATGCGATTCAGGTACTCCACAACTGGTCCGGCACAAGACGAATCGGATAGCCTGCCGCGCGTACCGCTGGTTCTTCGTGGCGGTGCCCAGGTGGTGGACGTGGTTGGGTTGGTGGACAGCGGGGCGACCGTCAACGTACTGCCCTACGAAGTAGGCACTCAACTTGGCGAGGTCTGGGACGATAGGAAAGCCAACATCCGCTTAGCCGGCGCCCTTGGCAGCGAACCGGCAATCCCCCTGTTTGCCATGGCTCAGATCGGTGACCTGCCGCTCGTCAGACTGGCGTTCGCGTGGGTCAAGAGGAGCGATGTCCCGCTGATTCTTGGACAGACGAATTTCTTCATGGAGTTTGACCTGTGCTTCTACCGGTCGCGACTCGAGTTTGAAGTCACGCCCAAACCACAGTCGTAGCTTGGCGTAGGAGGGGGACTTGTGGGCGGCGTAACGCCCTCAGGGCAACTCGAGAAAACAATCCAAGGGCCACCCCTCGCGGGCGGCCCTTTTTTTGTTCCACGTTCCGGCAGAGATGCCATCGCCCACGGGGCGCGTCGTGCTACTTCGAGCGAGGCATCCCTTCTCGAACTGCCGGCGATCAGCCGTCGGCGGTTAGCAGGGGAGAGCTGCTTTCGATCTCGACGTGGTGAACCGTGTAGCCTGCCTTCTGAACGTCCGCCACGGCCGAGCGGATCGCCGACTCCAAAGAATCGGCCTCGCGGTCGAAGCTGATCGCGGCCACCCCCTTGCTCGACCACGGATGACCATCGTCGCAACCGCCCACGTACAATGCCTCGGCCATGTCGGTGGTCATCACGTCATGGCCGGCCAACACCACCGTGAATTCGTAAATCACGAGACACCTCCAGAGAAAGCTTGAACTCCCGCATGGCATTCATGCGTCGATCCAGTATTCAAGCGTGAAGGATTGCACCGTGTGGTCTTCATCGTAGTCCACGCGCCGGCGGGCGGCAAGCAAGCCCTACACCATCCGGGACGATCTCGAGTATGGGTCGGATGTGCCCGAGCCGGCCAGCCTGATCAACTTGTCGCTCTTGGGCGGGCTGGGCGTCACCGTGGGCTGGCGTCGCTCGCGCAAGGCCGGCTGAGCGGGATTCCTGCTCTTGATCTTTTGCCGAGGTTGCTCCCATCGGAGGAACCTCGGCTTCTTCTTTGCGCCTTTGCCCGCGGGGCGGCCCACTCGAGACCGACGTGCCGCCCGCGCGGTGCATCACGGCAACGTGAACCGAGACGTCGGCGCTGCCTGACGAGCCTGACGAGCCTGACGAACCGGCCGTGCCGTCCGCGCGGGGCGGGCGGCACAACCGGCTCCACGACCCTCCGTTTCGATGCCGGGTCGCGGCTTCTTTAGAACTCGTGCTTCAGTTGCAGGAACCAGCCGCCGTTCTCGTCGGTGTTGGCCAAGGTGCCCAGGGGCGTCCAGGCCGCCACCAAGGTCGTGTGCTTGTTCAGCAGAAGGACGAAATCAAGCGCCTGCCAAGTGTCCTCGTCCCCGATCAGGCCGGGGATCTCGCCGTAGGGGCTGGTCTTTTGGCGGACTTCGTAGGCAAGCAAGATCCGGTCGGTGAGCAGATACGCGACGTTGCCCTCGAAGCTGGCACGATAGGTGTCGCCGAATCCCAAGTAGCCCAAGTTGGCCGCCTCGCTCAGACGCAGGCCGGCGGTGGCGATCAACGGACGCCCAAAACCCTTGGCGAACGTTTTGGTCGCCGTCAGCGTGTAATCCTCGCCGTTGTCGCGATCGTAGCCAATGCCCGTCAACGCGTTGTCGAGACGCCGGTTGATGTCGGCGATGCCGTCGTTGTACTTGAAATGGACGCCCGCCGTAATGGCCGGCAGCGCGATGCCGCCGAGATACGTGTTCTCCTTCACCAGCAACGCCCGCACGTTGAAGTGATGAAGCCAGACGTCATCGCGCCTGATATCGTAAGGCGTGGCGTCGCGGATGTCGTCGGGCAGCGTGCCCAGGCCGAAACGGTTGGCCGCGTAGCCCAACTCGATCCGTCCAAAAAGCGTTTCCGTCACGGCAATCGAATCGAGGTTTTTGTGGCCGAGGTTGACGTAGGACAGCGAGGCCGCCGGCTTGCCAAACACGTACTCGTCATCCCTTGGGTTGACCAGATAGGCCATCGGCGTAATGCCTCCGCCGCCCACGCCTTCAATCGTGTGAACCGGCAACGGCGGCGGTTTCACCGCGGGCTCCTCCTGGGCACGCGCGCACGGGACGAATAGCAGTCCCAGCACGGCGGCCACGGCGCCAATCACTCCACCGCGAAATGTCTTCATGACTTGTTCCCCCTGATCCTTTTCAAAAAGAAACGACACACATCCATCACACAAAATACTCCAGTGGGCTCCGCGCCTCCTCCGCGGCCCGTTCGTCGTCAATGAGGTCCTGCAGACTTGTCGTATCATAAACTTGCTCGATCGCCTGTCGCGCGCGCTCCCACACTCCCATGAAAACGCAGCGCCCCTTCAACGGGCAGTGCCTTTCTTTGACGCCCGGCACGCACTTCACGGGGGTCAACGAATTGTCGACCAATCGAATAACGTCCCCCACGGTGATCGCGTCCGGCGAGACAACCAACTCGTATCCCCCCCTAATCCCCCGTCGGGATTGGACCTCGCCGGTGTTCTTCAGTCCATGAAGAATCGACTCGAGGAAACGGGCGGGGATGGCTTGGGCCTCCGCAATCTCGGCGGCGTTCACCGGACCGTTTCCTCGCCGCTTGGCTAACTCGAACAGAGCCCGGAGCGTGTATTGGCATTTTTGAGAGACCTGCATGAACATATCCTCCGAAGGCGGACCAGACCCGTAATCCAGAAAGCCCCAGACCGACGCGGACGACGCCCCGAAGTCGCAATGTAAGACTCAGAAAACCGGTCGATCCGCCGCTACGGGGATCATCGGACGAAAACCTACACTACTTTATCGGGATTTATGGCCCATAACCATCACTATAATAGTGATCTTTAGGGACTCCGCGCGTGCCACCCGGCGGACCACAAGGCAGAATGTCCCGGTCGCCCGCTCCCGCTACCCGCCGGCCATCCATGTGCCGGCTTGATACGTGACCAGGGCCCCGACGTAAGCCAGCAGGGTCATGTAGCCGAACGTGAACAGCGGCCAGCGCACGCTGTTGGTCTCGCGGCGGATCACGGCCAGCGTCGCGACGCACTGGGCGCACAAGGCGTAGAAAACCATGATCGACAGCGCCACCGGCACGGTGAACAACGGCTGGTCGCTCCCGGCCCAGGTGGCCTTGCGCAACCGCGCCGTCAGGTGCGTCGCCGTAGCGTCCGCCCCGGCGCCGAACGGCTCATCGACGTTGAAAATCACCCCCAGCGTCGCCACGACCGCTTCCCGGGCGGGAAACGAGGCGATCACCGCCGAGCCGATCCGCCAGTCCCAACCGAGCGGCCGGACCACCGGCTCGATCGTCCGTCCTATTTGGGCCAACAGGCTCTGATGCTGGTAGGCGGCCTGGATTTCGCGGTCCAGCCGGGCGAGATCGGCTTCCGCGGCCCGCCGCGCCGCGCCGTCGTCCGTGTCCGGCATGGCGAGTTGCTTCTGGAGAACCTCGCGCCGCGATTGAAACGGGGCCTCGACGACCGCGGCATCGCGCGGATAGTACAGCGCGGCCCAAACCAGCACCGACACGGCCAGGATGACGCCGCCCGCGGTCCGGACGAAAATCCACGCCCGCCCCGCGACGCGATCGAGCACCGCCCGGACCGAGGGCCACTCGTAACTGGGCAGCTCCATCAAAAGCGGCGGCGACGCGCCCCGCAACAGCGTCCGCTTCAGAAGCAGGGCCACGACGACCGCGGTAAGGATTCCCAACAGATACAGACCCCCGAGCACGAGCCCTTGCAGATTCACCAGCCCCCCGGCGTACGACCTCGCGGGGATGAACGCCGCGATCAGCAGCGTATAGACCGGCAGCCGAGCCGAGCAGGTCATCAGCGGCGCGACCAGGATCGTGGTCAGCCGGTCGCGCTCGTCGGCGATCACCCGGGTGGCCATGATGCCCGGGATCGCGCAGGCGAACGAGCTGAGCATCGGGATGAAACTCTTGCCGTGCAG
>JAPLNP010000643.1 GCA_026401055.1 Planctomycetia bacterium | reverse complement strand
GATTCTGTATAGTGGCCTTCACTCGAAATCCTCCTTGTGCCCGGGTCAAAGGTTACCACGAATACCCTTTATACCCCGGAAAACGCGGAAGGTTTCGAGTTTTTTCATGCAATCAACGTGAACCGTTCGCTTGGTTAAGGATTAGTACAAGGAGATCGCGAGATGATTCGGGTTGCCTGTCCGACGTGTCGTGCCCAGTTCGACGTTCAGGAAGCCTTCGCGGGCCGGACGGCGAAGTGCTCCAATTGCGGCGGGCAGATCCAGATACTGGCGGCGGCCCCGCCGCCCGTCGGAGTCCCCGCGCCGCCGCCCGTTCCGGGAGGAGTTGCGCCGTTCGCGGGGCGGCCGACGGGCTACAGCGGCGTCTCCATCGCCGGATTCACCTGCGGCCTCATCGGATTCCTCTTTTCGCTGCTGGAGGTCATTCCCTGCATCGGGTGCTGGCTGCTCCCGGTGAGTATCCCGACGACGCTGGCGGGCTTGGTTTGCAGCATCATCGGGTTGGTCACGGCGAAGAAGGCGAATCGGAAGAAGGGCTTGGCCATTGCGGGCCTGGTGCTGTCGATCGTGGCGATCATTTGGGCTCCGCTGGCGTTTTTTTTGTTCCTGGGCGGTCTGGCCGGCCTTGGCGCCACGGCGCCCAACATGGGTCCCCCGCCACGGTTTTGACCACGTCGCTGGAGTAGAAGTTGCCAAATTCGTGTAGCGTTCCCCCCCAAAACCGTAGCATCCAAGGGAGGCGTCAAGCATGGCCAACGTCCCCAATGAAAGCCGCGTGATCGGCGGAAGTCCCTCCGGCGGTCCACCAAAAGCTCCGCCCCGTTCCTCCGGCGCCGATAGCGTTGGCGCGACTGCCAGCGTCTGGTACCTCGCGCGAGGAGGCAAGACGCAACAAGAAGGCCCGTTTTCCCTTGCCGCGCTAAAGGAGCAAGTCGCCTCCGGCAGTCTCGCGCCGAACGATCTCGCGTGGCGAGAGGGGCTCACCGGCTGGATGCCGGCACAAGAAGTGCCGGGCCTATTCGGCCAGTCGGGCGCGCCCTCGGAGATCCTGCAGCCGGTCGCGCCGAGCAGCGGCGGCTTGCCCAGTTGGGTGCGCAAGATCGCCGATTCTCTCACCCACCCCGTGTTCTTCTTCATCGCCGGTCTGGTGTTCGCCCTCGCCGCGGTGTTGGCGACGTTCGGCTCGCTGATCGCACTGGTCATGTGGAAGATGCACTGGTTCGGCGGGGCCGTGTTGTTTCTCCTCTTGTTCATCGTCTGCGAGGCTGCCAGCGGTATTCTGGAAGTCCTCCGCCGCGCGGACGGAGAGAAGCGGGAACGCCCGTAGCAGGCCATGATCATAAACAACTTGGAAGCTCGTGCCGATGCCGTGCCGTTGTATCCCGTCGATCGGGCAGCCCGGTTAAGCCATAAGCGATTGTACTTCCGAGGGAACCTGGCGGCGCTGGCGGTCGTTCTGCTGGCGCTTGGGCTGGCCAGAACCGCCGTTGTCGCCGACGGCGGGCTGTGGGTCTTCGGCTGCCGCCTGCCGGAAACGTGCCTGTCGAAGTTGATTCTGGGGAGGCCCTGCATCGGCTGTGGGCTGACCAGGAGCGTGGTGCTGGCGGTAGCCGACCGATGGACCGAGTCCCGCGCCTTGCATCCCGGGGGAATTTGGCTGGCCGGTTGGCTGGTCCTTCAGACGGCGGCGCGCGCCGCGCTGCTGCCTGTGCAGCCAAGCCGACCGATCGTCTGGCAAGTTGATCTGGGGGCGTCGCTGGTCAGCTTGTTGGCGGTCCTTTACGTGCCGCCAACCCTCCTGTGAAGGAAATGAGCCGAACTCGCCGCCGCCGGGTCATCGCCCCCTTCCGGGCAGCGGCCTCGGACGTCCCGGCATCGGCGCCGCGTCGGACGCCTCGGTCTTGTTCTTCCGCAGCGCATCGAGCGAGAACTCGACCAGGGACTTCAGAAATCGCCTTCCATCGGGCGTGTCGGCGATGCGATCGGGGAGGAAGATGATCGCGCCGCGATTCTTCGTGTACAGCTTCGCGACGCACACAAGCCAGTCCTCATCGGCTTGAAGGAAAGCCTCCACAGCCGTCCCGGCGGCCGCCGCCGCCTTCAGCGGCACGAGCTTGCGGGACGCCCGCGAGTCGTATTGCACCCCTTGGATTCCGCCGAGAAACGGGTACTGCAACGGCGTTTTGCCCCATTGGCGAACGGGAACGGCCTGACCGCGGAGCCATCGCTCCTCGGGCTCCTGACAGCGCAGACTGGTCAGTGCCTCAAACGCGGCGGCGTCCGCCATGAGGATTTGTCCGTCGCCCGCCGCTTTGGTCAGTTCCAGGACCTGTTTGTCACTGATCGGCGCCGCGCCCATTCGCAACCAGAGAATCGTCTGCTTCGCGCCCTCCAGCCACGGCGCGACTTCCTCCGGCTTGCTCACCGGGGTGATTCCGTCGCTCCAGTCCAGATCGCCGCGTCGGTTCGCAAGGCCGGAGGGCAACAGCCGACGGACGTCCGCGGCCCAGTCGCGGCGATGTTCGCGACCGTCGATCAGGGTCCGCTCGAAGGGAATCCTCGCGAGCACGTCGTCCTCGGCGGCCGCGTGGTCGGCGATGGCCTGCCCGAGCTGGGCCAACGCCGCGTATTCCCCGGCGGGCCACTTGGCGCGCACGTAGGCGAAGTACCTGGCCGCGGCGGCGGGATCGGGTTTCGCGAGCGACTTCATCCCCAACCAACAGGTAGCCTCGTCGCCATGGCCTTTGGGACGCATTTTGCCGAACGCGATTACGTCTTCCTCCGACAGTCTCCCCGCCAGCTTCCTCGCGCACAGATCGAGATAGACCAACTCCTCGTTCGTCACCGCGTCCTTGGTCCACGCGCGCACCCGGCAAACCACGGCATCGAACGAACGATCCGCGCTCGGCGTTTTCCCCGGGAACGGAACGCCCCGCATCGGTGATCCACGGTCTTTGTCGGTCCCCATGTCGCCGTTCGGTCCCACGAGGCCGGACTGGGATTCGCGCAGCAGCGCGACGGCGCCGGACACCAACATCGACGCGGCCGGACCTCTCCGCGAATCGTCGAGCCCGTCCTCGGCGACCGCCATCAGCAGCGCGACCGCGTCTTGCGGCTGTTTCTCCTCCAGAATCGCCTGGGCCCGATCGACAACGATGGCGGGCAAGAAAGGCCGAAGGGCGACCGCCAATTCGCTGCCGCTTGCGGCGAGTTCTTGAAGTTTGCCGAGCTGCGCGACCGCCTCCGGCAAACGCCTCTGGTCCAGCGCGTCCAGCAGCGCGACGAACGGTTCGACCGAAGGCGACGCTTTTTCCGCCAACTTTGCCAGGCGGTTCTTGTCCTTTTCGGACGGTGGCGCGCCAAGCCGTGTCATCTCGGAAGCGCAAGTTTGGCACGCCCGCAACGATTCGCAGAGACCCCTGCACTCCCTGGCAACCGACGCGACCGCGTTTGGCGCCGTGGCGCCCGGCTGCTCGGGCCCCGAGGCGACCAGCTCCAAGAGCCTCTGCGCCCTCTTCTCAGCGGTCGTAATGGCGCCTTGCAGCTTGTCGGCGAGTTCCGCGATCCGCCGGTCGTCGGGATGGGTGGCGCCTTGAACGCTCAAGGTGAGCGATGTAATCGTCTTTCCGCCCGCGTCGAGCAGACAAACCGACCATGTCCCCGCCATGGAATCCCGCGCGGCGAGCTTCCCCTCCCAAACCGGCGCGAAGCGAACCGTGATCTTCTGAGTCTGCCCGGGCCGGAGGACGCTGCCCAGCCGCCGGTCCTCCTCGCCGAACGCGATGAGGGGGCCGTCTTTCACGGAACCGAGGCCCCCAGACGGTTTACGCTCGGGCTTGATGCTCAGTACCAGATCGGGTCGTCCCCATGCGGAAGCCCACTGCCCCGGCGGCGAAGCGTCGTCCGATGACTTCTTCGTTCCGGACCCGCTCGGCTGCCGCCCGGAGCCGTTCGGTCCGGGCGAATCGCCTTCTCTCCGGGGCCGTTCGGCCGGGATCACCAGGATTGGGTGCGAGGCGTGGCTTTCCAAGAACAACACGGCCACGGCTTCCGACGTCGCCGGCACAAGACCACCTTCCCTGACGGACGGACCCGAGACCTCGCCCTTCATCCCGACATCCGCGGCGCGAGGGAGATACCAGTGGTTCAAATGCGAGATGCCCAGCACGCCAACAGCCAGAACGGGACCGATCACGACGGCCGTGCTCGCCGCCGAGCGGCTGAGATTGATCGCCGTGGCAATCAACACGATGGCGCCCACGCCCGCCATGACCCACGCCCCCAGCCCCAAGCCGGGCTCGCCCGGCGGTCCGGACCCGAAAAGGATGGGACTGTCCACGAGTCTGGCCAGCGGGGTCCACGTCGCCAACTCGTCCTGGATGAGACCGACCAGGACAAACCACGCGATGCTCCCGATCAACAGTATTCCCAGCAGAACGCCTCCTCGAAGCCACCTGCCGGGCAGGAAGATGACAATGAGGATCAAGGGGATGAAGGCCAAAGGAAACCACCAGAACCTCCAGGCGTTCGGCTGCCGACCCATAATCTCGTCGCCGAGGCCGACGGACTCGACAGCCATCTGACCGAAGAGGTTCGATGTGAAAGTGCCCCCGGTGAGCATGTCGCCCGATGACTGCGGGATGCTCATCCACGGCAAGATCGTCGCCGCCCCACATCCCAATACGGCGATCACACCGAGCACCAGCCCCAGGATCAACGGGAGCGTGAAGTACCTTCCGCCCTGGACGGGAATCAGAATGGGTTCGTCACCGACCTCGTCCGGGCCCGGGGCCGGGGCCGTCGCTGCCACAAATGGCGGCAATCCGGCCGCGACGGGAATCAAGACGACCTCGTCGTCGGCTCCGCCGACAGACGATCCGGCGTCACCACCGGCACTCGGCGCGCGCGCCGAATTCATCCCGATCGGGTCTGGATCGTCCGCTACGGTGTGGGGTGGGGCGTTTTTCGCGCCGGTGAAAGGCCGGATCGCGGTCTCGCTTGGCGCGCCGGGAGGAGTCGCGCCACCGATGGCGTGAACGCCACACTCGCCCCAGCCATCGACCGAAACCAGCAGTATCTCATGGCACGCCTCGCAGCGGACTCGACGACCGTCAAGGTTTCGACCGATGCGGAGCGGACTATTGCACCGCGGACACGCTAGTTGGACGGGCTCATTCTCGGACGAACACGTTGCGGACGGAGATAACTCAATCCGTTCAAAGCATCGCGGGCACTTCACGATCCGATCAGCCGGCACCGCGGAAAGGTAGCTCACGCACCCACATTTCGAACAAGTAGCCTGTACAGACATCTGAGACGCCCTTCCCGAGACTGCTTTGTGATTCGGCCTCCCGCTATGCTGGGACTCTGTCACTGTTCACACGCCTGGTTGGCCCCGTTCCGCGTCGCCATTAGCGCCCCTAGTTTATCAGGTATGCGGTGCGTGTCAACATACGTCCGCATATCGGGATTGCGGGAGAAGGACAGAGCTGGCCCGCCAGATGCTCTGCCCGGGGCGTCCAGGTGTTGACGGCGGTTCAAAACTGCGGCGCGGGGGCGGCCGAATCCTGCAGCGCTGGGCAGGTGAAGGTCTCCCCTGGGAGCGGATTGTGTCGCGGAATAGTTCGCGGTGATTCTCAGCAACCGCCTCGCCGGCGTTCGGTTTCTTTCAAGCGGCGGCTGGGCCACGCCCAGATCAGTGTGACCATGGACAGCTACTCGCACGTGCTGCCGGGCATGCAGCGCGAGGCCGCGGTGTCCCGCGGCCGAGGATTATTTATAGCTCGGTCGACATCGGGGCCTACGAATACCGCCTCGCCGCCGATGCCAACTACGACGCCGTGGTCAACGACAAGGACGCCTCGATCCTGGCCGCCTACTGGGGACAGCGGATTGAGCCGCCGCTCCCGGGCGACGCCAATCGTGACGGGGTCGTCGACGACCGGGACGCCTCGATCCTAAGCGCCCATTGGCATCAACAATCCGGCGCCACGTGGGCGATTTCAACGGCGACGGAAAGGTCAATGACATGGATGCGGCGATCCTGGCTGCCCACTGGGGGGAGCAGGCGACGGAAGCGGCCGAGCCGCCCACATCGTCGCCTCAACTCGGTGACGCCGCCTACCGGCCATCGCCTACCGAGAACCGTCAACCGCCCTCTCGCCAAACCGCTCACGCGAACACGTCGGGGATGTTCTCGGCCTCGACGGCGTGGAGATAGAGGTTGGTTGTCGCTTCGCTGGTGTGGCCCACGGCGTCGCGAATCTCGATCGAGGAGTGACCGGCCGACTTGGAGAGTGAGCAGAACGAGTGCCGGCCGCAGTGGATCGACAACTGCCGGACCCGCTCCGGGCCCAGGCAGCGAATGGCCGTCTTCCAGCGCGTCGCCAAGAGAAGGCCGGTGAGAGGCTTGCCGTAGTTCACCGTCGACACGCCGCAGACCACGCGATCGTTCGCCGTGGCGCCCATCTTCTTTCGGAACTCGACCCAGCCGCGGATGTCAGCTAATGTTTGGCTATCCCACCAAAGCGGCACTTTTCGCGCGCGCCGATGTCCGTCTTTGCCCTTGGTGTTGTCCTTGCGGACGAGGATGCAGGGGCGCGCCCCCGAGAGCACCAGGTCGGTGAACCGCAAGCCGGCGATCTCCGCCCGCCGCAGCCCGCAGCAACACGAGAACCGAAAGACGAGCAAATTGAGGTGCATCGACGGGCTGCG
>JAPLNP010000371.1 GCA_026401055.1 Planctomycetia bacterium | reverse complement strand
AGGGCGGCGTCGAGAATCTCGCGGTCGGTCTCGTAGTCCAGCGGCGGCATCGCCGCGGAGACGTGGCCCGAGGTCAGGACGTTCAGCCGCGTTGCCGCAAAATCCGCTTGGCGGAGCACGCGCGAGCGGCAGAACTCGGCCATGCCGATCCCCAGGGCGTTGCCGCGCGTCGCTTCGGTCAGCCCTCGCACGGCGATCCGCAGCACCTTGGGGCACTCGTCCTCGACGGCGGCGTGGTCGTTGAACTTCCGCCCGATCACGTTCGCGTCCATGCCCGTGCCGCTGATGTCCTTGCCGATCCGGTCGACTAGCAAGAGATCGACGTGCGGGAAGGGCAGCCGGGGCATCCACCGCCGGGCCAACGCCAGGAGTTCCTTCTCGCGCGGCTCGAACTCCTCGGGCTCCACGGCGGCGAGCAGGGCCGTCTGGTCGTAGGCGTTTTCGACCGTGGCCAGACCGGCCAGGACGCGGCACCGGCGGAGCAGTTCGCCGCCGACGCCGTGGACGATCCGAGCGAAGCCGTATTGCTGGATCGCCCGATGGTAGACCCGGGCGCCCTCGGCCTTGCCCAAGCCGATCAGGAGCATTTTCATCAGCCCGCTTTCGATCGAGCCGGCGAACATCGTGTGCGGCTTGACGCGATTGCAGACCAGCACGTGATCGGCCTGGAAGGCGTGGCGGTCGAAGTGGACGGGGAATCCCTCGGCGGCTTGGCAGACGACGACGGTTTCGATGGAGGAGCGGATGGGGCAGCCGATCGCCGCCTCGGTGACGCCGTAGGATTCGATGAGCCGGCGTTGCCCTTCGGCCGTGCCGCCGCCGTGGCTGCCCATTGCCGGCACGAGAAACGGTTTGGCCCCAAGTCGTTTGAGGTGGTCGACCGCGGCGCGAAGGATCAGCGGCAGGTTCGCGATTCCCCGGCTCCCGACGGTGACGGCGACCGATTGCCCGGGCTGGAGCCGGTCGCCCAAGGCCAGTCCGGCAAGCTGGGCCTCGACTTCGCCCGGCACGTCCTCGACCCGCGGGCCGTCGAAATGCTGTCGGACGCGGAACATTTTTGGGTAGCACGTCATCGGTATACGCCTTCCGGCGGTCTATGAAACAAAATGGGTCTGGCATGATATCGGGAAATAGGGATACTGGGCCGGGGCAAGCCGCCACAGAGGCGGAAGAAAGGTTTCTTGGGGGAGCCAAGGATGGCCAGGCCGCTGTCGTTTGTGGTACGGGAAGAAGATATCGAACGGATCGGAAAACTGCGCTACGAGCATCCACATCCGCGGGTGCAGCAGCGTTGTTGGGTGCTCTGGTTCGTCAGTCGCAACTTGACGCTGACCCAAGCCTGCGAGTTGGCTGGTGTCTCGCGCATTACCGGGTGGCGGTACGGCGAGGTCTATCAAGAGAAGGGACTGGACGGCCTGCTGGCCATGCACGGGGACGGCCCGGAGAGCGGTTTGACGCCCTATCGGGAAATGTTGGAAGCCAGCTTTCGCGAACAACCGCCGCACACCGTGGCCGAGGCCGTCCAGCGCATCGAACAGTTGACGGGAGTGCGTCGCGGTTCCACCCAAGTGCATCAGTTCTTGCGCGAGACGCTGGACTTGAGTTGGCAGCGCACCGCTGCCGTGCCGTGCCCGCCAAAAAAAACGTTGCCGAGCACGCTCAGGCCCAATCCGACTTCCTGAAAACCGAGTTGGAGCCTCGGTTGGCCGAAGCGCGGGCCGGCCAGCGGCAGATGTTCTTCGGCGTGGTGAATGCCGACACGGCATGTGAATTGCTCCGCGTGATTGCGGCCCAATCGATAGGCGTGCCCATCACGCTCGTGCTCGACAACGCACGCTACCAGTATTGTCAACGGGCGCGTGACTTGGCCGAGCAGTTGGGCATCCAGTTGCTGTTCTTGCCATCGTACTCCCCCAACCTGAACCTGATCGAGCGGTTGTGGAAGTTCGTGAAGAAGAAAGCGTTGCGCGGACGCTACTACGCCACGTTCGCGGAATTCCGTGCCGCGTGACGATTGTCTCTCCCAGATCGGCAACATGCATCGCCCCGACCTCAAAACGCTGATGACCCACAAATTTCAGACCTTTGAGAATGTCTCACTCCTCGCCGGTTAACGTATATTTCACGTGAACACGCCCGTTGCCTCCGCCGCGTCGGCCGGTTCGCGCGCCCGGTACGACGTGTGACGCCTTTGCGGCGGGCTGGAAAAAGGGAACTGGAGGCCGGGCGGCCAAACCGATGTGGTCTTTTATCCGTAGGCAAAGTTGACGGGTCGCGCAACCGCCGATAGACTGCCACTGGGCCGCCCACTTGCCCCTTGGCAGCGCGGCCCCCCTGGTTCCCTCTTGTCTATGGCAGCCAGCCTGATGGGCATGACCTACTTCAAACGCTACCGGATGGAAATCGACCTGGCCGGTCGAGACCTCGACGGGCCCAGGACCCCTGATCGGTACCGATTGCTGCCGTGGAACCCGATGCTTCTGGAGACGCACGCCAGAGCCAAGTACCTCAGCTTCCGGAACGAGATCGACACGAACGTCTTCCCGTGTCTCGGGGAATTGTCGGGCTGCATCCGCTTGATGAACGAGATTGCGTCCAAACCCGGCTTTTTACCCGAGGCCACCTGGCTGGCTGCATACGACCCCCCTGATAATGGAGAACCGGAATACTGTGGGACCATCCAGGGCGTCAAGGCGAGCGAAGGGTTCGGTTCGATTCAGAACTTGGGCATCGTCGCCGGGCATCGCGATCGGGGGTTGGGCACCAGTCTGCTGTATCGAGCTTTGCGGGGGTTCAACCAACCCGGTATCGATCGGGTCTTCCTGGAAGTCACCGCGGAAAACGACGGCGCCATCCGGCTCTATCAACGCCACGGCTTCGTCGTCGTCAAGACCGTCTTCAAGGCCGCCGAAGTCGCGTATAATATCTGATTCCCCGATACTGTTCCCCAGAGAGACCCCGTGAACGAGACGATTCGCTCCCATGCCTACCCCAACGGACTGGTCCTGGTGGCCGAGCCGATGATGTGGGCGCAGTCGGCCGCCTTTACGATCCTCGTGCCGGCCGGCTGTGTCCATGATCCGCCCACCGGGGCCGGGCTGGGCAGCTTCGTCTGCGAAATGGTCAACCGCGGGGCCGGTCCCCGCGACAACCGCCGGCTGGTCCTCGATCTGGACAACCTCGGCGTCGAACGCGGCGAATCCATCTCCGACGCGCATACGAGCTACAGCGGCGTGACGGTCGCCGAAAACCTGCCCGACGCACTGGCGATCTATGCCGACATCCTCCGCCGCCCCCACCTGCCCCCGGACGATATCGAGGCCGCCCGCCAGATCATGCTCCAGGAACTCCAGGCGGTCGAGGACGAGCCCTCCCAGAAGCTGATGATCGAGCTTCGCCGCCGCTACTATCCCAAGCCGTGGGGCCGACCCTATCAGGGGCAGTACGAGGCGATCCGCCAAACCACCCTCGATGCAAGCCGGCCACTTCGACTGGCCGCAACTCAAGGAGACCGTCGGGGAATTGCTGGGGGATTGGCCGCCGGGCGACGACTCGACGCCGCCCGAGGGACCGACCGAGATCGCCCGCGAGCATCTCGACCACGACTCGCAGCAGACTCAAATCGGCATCGCGTACCCCAGCGTGCCTTATCGCGACGACGAGTACTTCGAGGCGTGGGGAGCCGTCGGCGTCTTGAGCGGCGGCATGAGCGCGCGGCTCTTCACCGAAGTCCGCGAGCGCCGCGGACTGTGCTACAGCGTTTACGCGGCGTGCCATTCGCTGCGCGACACGGGCGGCGTGTTCTGCTACGCCGGCACCAGCGCCGAACGGGCCCCGGAGCCGCTCGACGTGACGCTCGGCGCCCTGGTCCGCCTCCGCCAGGGCATCGAGGCCCACGAACGGGGCCGCCTCAAGGCACGGATCAAAAGCTCGCTGGTCATGCAGCAGGAATCGAGCTCCTCGCGAAGCTGGAGCATCGCCCGGGACTGGTACCACCTGGGCCGCGTCCGGCCCATGGAGGAACTCGGCCGACGGATC
>JAPLNP010000559.1 GCA_026401055.1 Planctomycetia bacterium | reverse complement strand
CCCGACCGGCCTTGGGGCACAACGCCGCCGCCAGTTGACGTCGCCGCCGGCGGAATGCCAGGTGGGGACCCGCGCAACGTGCCGCCCCAGAGCGCCGGTCTTCCCAGCCAGCCGCAGGGGTATGCGGCGTCCGGCGTGCCGCCGCAATATGCCTCCTCGTCGCCGCCGCCGGTGCCGAGTTGGGACATGGCGTCCGCCCAGGGCCCGGCCGGCTATCAGCCGCCGCCGGTGGCCAACGTGGGGGGGCCTTCGCCCGGCATGCCATCACCCGCAATGCAGCCAGGAATGTCTCCTTCACCCACGATGCAGCCAGGAATGTCACCTTCCAGCCCGATCGATCCGGCTGCGAGTGGATCGCAACTGGCGTCGGCCGCGCCACCAGCGATGAACCCCCCGGCGGGTCAACCGAATGTCCCGCCGCCGACGAACGTCGCATCATTGGCATTGGACGGGTATTGCCCGGTCGAGTTGGTCGAGAGCAAGGCTTGGAAAGTGGGGGATCGCCGATGGGGAGCGACCCACCAGGGCCGCACCTACTTGTTCACCGGCCCGGAGCAGCAACGTCGGTTTCTCGACGCGCCGGACCGCTACAGTCCGGTGAACTCGGGCAATGACGTGGTTCTGGCGATGGACGAGGGGCAAGCCGTGCCGGGTCGTCGCGACCACGGGGTCTTCTACGGCAACCGGATCTATCTGTTCGCCAGCGAGGACTCCCTGGAAGCCTTCAGCCGCCAGCCGGCGCGGTACGAAACGGCCCTCCAGCGCGCCGCGCAGGCGGCGCGGATGGGTAACTACCGCTAGGAACCCTTGTCCTCGACGATCTTCGAGAGCCGGTCCACCTGGACGCGGACGCCTTCGAGGCCGGGGTTCAGCCGCAGGGCTCGTCGAAAGCACTCCAGGGCGGAGACCTGGTTGCCCAATTCCAGATACGCGTGGCCCATGCCCGTCGCCGCGCTGAAGTGGTAGGGATTCAACTCCAGCGCCTGGTGGCAGTCGCGGATCGCCTCGGCGTAGTTGCCCAGTCGGAACTGGGCGATCGCCCGCTGGTTCCACGCCTCGGCGAACCAGCCGGCCTTCTGGACCAGTTCGGTCGCACGCCGAACGGCTTCGGGGTATTGCTGGGCCGAGATCAGGCGGACGACGACACCGAGCATCTGGCGTTCGGCGTCGGTCCCGGCGCGGGCCCAGACGTTGCGGATGCCGTTTTCGGCGAGCAGGCGGACGGTGCGGTCTTCGTCGTGCAGCGCGCGGCCCACCGTGTGATTGACGTCGTAATCGCCCAGGTAACCCAGCGCGAGCAAGGCGCCCCGACGCGCCTCGCGATCCGGATGCTCGGCCAGTCGCTCCAGCGTGCCAAGCGTGTAGCTCCGCGACACTCTGCTAATGAAAGCGGCCGAATCCTGGTCGTCGAGATACTGCCGATACAGCACGCAGAGAAACGGAGATCGGCGGGCGTCGTCACTCACGGGTGCAGCTCCTGTCGTCGCCAGATCGTGGCGAGCGCCGTGGCCGAAGTGCTCCGCAAACGGCTCTCGCCATGGTTTCGATTGTAATCAGGAAGGGCCCGGAAACCAACAAAAAAACCGCCGCCGGCCGCTTCTGCCCTTCCCCATCCGCCCGACATGCCCGACAATCGACAGAGTTTGGCACATCCGGTCCGTGCAGTCCACAATGGTTCACGGGGGACTGTCCCGATTTTCGCGGCGCGGAGGACGTTGCCCTGGCAACGGGCGTTTTCGCCGCGAAGATGGGACTGTCCCCCTCGCTCCGCCTAGGGGGACAGGTCCATGTTTTCGGCCGACGTCACTCCCACGGAACGAGTTTCCCCGCCGAAAAATGGACCAGCCCCCAGGGCACTCACAGGGCACTCGCTTACACTTGCGGCTACATTGCTGGCCATCCTAACGGGGGGACTCGCCGTCGGCGCCAGCGATTCCACCGCGTGGCTCACCGGCAAGCCCCGGGAGGAGCAGTTGGCCGAGCCGATCGGGGTCGCCTGGGTCGCCGCGCCGGTTCGCGCCACTTTGGACCACCTCGCCCGGGCACAGCGTGTGGCGGTGTTGCTCGATCGGCGGGTCGACCCGAGCCGGGAGATCAACTTGACCACCGACGCGATGCCGCTCGGCAGCGTGATCGGGGAGGTCGCCCGGCGGTTGGGACTCGATGTTTGCCAGTACCAGTCCGTCGTGTATCTGGGCCCGCCGGGCAGCGCCGCGCGGCTCAAGGCGGTCGCCACGCGGCGTCATGACGACGCACGGCGGTTGCCGGCGGCCGCCGCCCGCCGCCTCCTTCACGAGAAGCCATTGCGATGGGACGACTTCGCCACGCCTCGCCAGGTGCTCGCCGAGTTCGGGCGTTCCGCCCTCGTGCGGATCGAAGGAGAGGACCGCGTCCCGCACGACCTGCTGGCGGCGGCCGACCTGCCGGCCCTGCCGCTGCTCGATCGGCTCACGCTGCTCTTGTTCCAGTTCGATCTGACGTTCGAGATCGTCGGCGACGGCAAAGGCGTCAAGGTAGTGCCCCTGCCGGAGGACATCGCCTCGATGGGCGCTCCTCCAGGCCGGTCGGACCAGGCGCCGCCGGCGACGGGTCCCTCGCCGCCGAATCCCGACTCGTCCGAACCGACCGACTTGACCAAGGTTCGCGTCGAGCGGATGACGGTCGAAAGCCAGCCGCTGGGCAACGTGCTGGACCAACTCGCCAAGCGGTGGAAACTCAAACTCCAGATCGACGAGCCGTCGCTCCAGCGGGCAGGCAAGTCGCTCGACCACCGCGTCTCCCTGCGGATCGAGAACGCCACCGTCCCGGAACTTCTCGAAGCCCTTCTGAAACCGGAGGGCTTGACATTCCGCCTCCGCGACCGGATTCTTGAAATCCACGCGGCAGAGTGACTCCCCGTCAAACCGCGCCGCGACACCGTCAGAACCGAGCCACGACCGTCAGGGAGCGGTGCTGGAGACTCGGCACTCATGCCGTGTCATGCCGCTCCCTGACGGTCGCGGCTCGGTCTGTCCGTCGGACGTGCCACCCGGACCGACGTGTCCCGCACCGAAGAACCCATCTGAACGATAGCTCCATGCCTCACCCGATCAGCCTTGCCCAAGCGAGCGAACAAATCCACCACGGAGAACTCACTTCCTCGGAACTTATCGAGCGATGCCTCGAGCAAATCCGCCGCCACGAACCGCGACTCCGCGCCTGGGTCCTCGTCGACGAAGACGGCGCCCGGCGAGCCGCCGAGCAATGCGACAAGGAGGCCGCGGCGGGCAAGTTTCGCGGGCCGCTGCACGGGTTGCCAATCGGCATCAAGGACATCATCGATGTCCGGGGTTGGCCGACCAAGGCCGGCTCGACGTTGCGGGAAAACCACGTCGCCGAGGCCGACGCCCCGGTCGTGGCGGCGTTGCGCGATGCCGGGGCGATCGTCCTCGGCAAAACCGTGACCGTCCAGTTTGCCTGCTTCGACCCCTCACCGAGCCGCAACCCCTGGGACACCGACGCGGGCCCAAGCCACACGCCCGGCGGCTCCAGCAGCGGATCGGCCGTCGCGGTAGCGGTGGGCATGTGCCCGGGGGCGATCGGCACGCAGACAGGTGGGTCGCTCGTGCGGCCGTCGACGTACTGCGGCGTGGCGACGTGCAAGCCGACGTTCGGCCGCGTGGCCCGCGACGGCGTCGTCCCGGTGAGCTACCATTTCGACCACGTCGGCCCGATCGCGCGGCGTGTGGCGGACCTGGAACTCATGCTCGGGTGCCTTCCCCGGTCGCGCGATTTCGCCCCGCCCGGCGCCGCCATCGCCACTGCCGACGCCGCGCCAGCCCTCTCGGAACCTCCGCGGCTGGGCGTGCTCGGCGGGTTTTTTGAAGATGCGGCCGATGAGCCGATCCGCCAATTGACGGCGGCGACGGTCGAGCGGCTCCGCGACGCCGGCGCCCGGATCGAGCGGATCGACACGGCGATCGAATTCGCCGGGGTGCTGCCGATGCACCGGCGGATTATGTCGGTCGAGGCGGCCGCGTATCACCGCGAGTCGTTCGCGCGGCGCCGAGAGACCTACGGCCCGATGAACGCCGCCCTGCTGGACGAGGGTCTGGCCACCTCGGCGGTCGATTACGCGGCGGCGCTGGCGTGGCTGCGCGACTACCGCCGCCGAGTCGTCCGACTGCTCGACGGCGTCGACGCGCTGCTCGTCCCCTCAACCCACACGACCGCCCCGCCGACGCTCGCGACCACCGGCACGTCCGAGTTTCAGTCGCCGTGGAGCTGCGCCGGAATGCCCGTGGTCTCGATCCCCTGCGGCCTGGCCTCCGACGGCATGCCCGGCGCGGTCCAAATCGTCGGCCCCTACCACGCCGAGCCGCGTCTGTTGGCCATTGCCGCGTGGTGCGAAGCGCGGATCGGTTTCGACAACGTCCCGCCGGGAGTCAGTAGTTAGTATAACGCCAGCGCTGTGTTGCTCTGGTTTTTAGTAACCATAAAGAAAGCCACCCTCCGCCGCGGCGGCGGAGAGGTGGCTTCAACGTTCACACCTTATCCGATGTTCGGACCTTGTTCTATCCCTTTGCCCCAGTTGGTCGTTCTAGCGATTGCGGCGTATTGCCAGTCCCGCAAGCCCGATCAAGCCAGTGGCAAGGGCCAATAGGCTGCCGGGCTCGGGAACAATCTTGATGTTGTCTACACACGTAGCTCCCTGGTACACATCCATGCTGTTCGACTTGCTGCCGAGGAACCTGATGTGATCCAGTTGATCCTGCGAATTTCGCCAGTTATACGTGCCGACTGACTGCCATTGGCCGCCGATGGTGGCGAAATAGAGATCGTATGTTTTTCCTGTGAAATCTACATCGAACTTTATTTGCCTAAAGCTGGCAGCGAAATTGTAGGCGTCGTTCGCAACACCGTCCTTGTCCCTGCCGTCCCAATAGCCGATCGTCACGTCGTTTCCACCTGGCTGGGCCCCTCTGGCTCGGATGTTGTAGTTACTCAGGAAGTCAATCTGGATGCCCGTGCTAGTTCCCTTGCTGAAGTAGATATTCGAGGTGTCGAAGTAGTTGACCTTGTATATCCAGTAGTCAAGGGTGGCCGTGAAATCCTGCGTGAAGAACGCCTCGTTGAAGTTGCGGGTGACATCGGGCGTGCTTGTTCCGTAAAGGGCAAGGAACTGACCTCCCAACGATACAACGTCCGTCCTCTTAGCGGGATCGCCTACCGGAGCGCCGTTCCAGAAGTTCTGGTTGCCGTTCGCCCAACCGCTGCCGCTGGTCTGCCCGACGATCGGGCCCGGGTAGGCGGCCCAGTTCTCCCAGTCCTCCAGGGACGGCGGCGGCACGGACGCAGCCCACGCGCTCGCGCTCAACAAAACCAGCACTCCCGCGAGGGCCAAAACGATGAACGATTTTCTCATGGCCTTTTTCCCTCCGTCTGACCTCTCCGACGCGTCGAGATCTGGTTTTGGCCGCGAACATCGAGAAGCCGGTTTCGCTCAACGATCAAGAGGTGCGTTGGATGCCAAGTTAGGGTGACACGCGGCGTACGGCTGTGTCAACAGGATCGGGCCAATTTTTCCAAAAAACCGGCAAAAGGACCAGATCCCGGAAACCCATGCGACCGCAATCGCTCCGATCTCGCGAAGCAGGAACTCCTATCTCCTACTGAGTTTCAGGTAATGACTTGACGCTCCGGAGAACACTCCCCCAAAGGGAGAAGAAACTAACCCCCTACCCTAGGAGGGGGCTGGGGGCGAAAGAAGAGGGTCAGAACCGTTCCTCCTCCATCCATTGCAGACTGCTGGCCGAAAAACAGTTCTGACACCTCTCTACCTCTCTTTGCCTCGCCTACCGCCCACCGCTTTCCTCACACCTCCTCCGGCAGCAAGTACGGCTTGCGGTAATCGCGGGTCAACAGCCGATTCGCTTCCTCGTCGCCGGGGAATTGCTCGGTCTTCGGGTCGAACGTGACGCTCCGCTTTAGTTGGCAGGCGATGTTGGCCAGGTGCGGCAGGGCTGACGAGAGCGCGCCCTCGGCGATGTCCGCGGTCAGGAGCTTGTAGTCCCGGGCGCGGATCGCCTTGACCCAGTTCTGGAATTGGTCGAGGTCCATCATCGGGGCGCCGGGCACGGAGGCGCTGGGGCCGGGCTCGCGCTTCGGGCCGAGGAACGTGTGGTAGCTGCTGTAGTCCGGGATAATCATGTAGCCCTCGGTGCCCAGGAAGATCACGCCGCAGACGTTGTGCTGATCGACGAACGGATACTTCGTGCCCATGCCGCCCTCGTCGTTGGTGTACCCGTCGCGGGTCTCGAACTCGACGATCAGGTCGCGGCCCTCGTCGGCGCCTTCGTAGAGGCAGGCAAAAACCTGTTGGCCGGGCGTGTCCTCATCGCTCGTCGCGCGGAAGTTGAACGTGCCGAACGACTGGGCACGATTCGGATGCGTCTTGAGGCCCAGCCCCCAGCGGATCATGTCCAACTGGTGGACGCCCTGGTCGCCGATCTCGCCGTTGCCAAAGCTCTTGAGGAAACGCCAACGCTGCACGGCCAACGTGTTGTACGGCTCGAAGGCGGCCGGCCCGA
>JAPLNP010000271.1 GCA_026401055.1 Planctomycetia bacterium | reverse complement strand
CACGTTGCTGGCCAAGCTCCGAGTTGCCCTGGTCCAACGCGCCCGAGTACAACGCCGCCGGAAACATCCAAGTCTGTTCCAACTCCTTGAAAATCCAGAACTTCTAAACTACACCGTTTCTTAACTTCGTGCGTATGGGGTTCTCCCATTCTGCACCCAACGCTGGGGGTTGTCAATAACGGGCCGGTCTGCGCGTCCCCGCCACCAGCCTGAGACCGTGATGGGAATCCCCACCTCGCCTGTTGACAGCCTCGGAGCACTCTGTTAGGATTCAAGGTTAAATGTAATATTTAATATGGAGCGGCGGCGGTGACAGGCTCGCGCGGGGCTCGCCCGCGGGTCGTTCCCGCCAAGGAGGATGCCATGGCTGCGTCCAGACATCGCGGTTTTACCCTGGTCGAACTGCTGGTCGTCATCGCGATCATCGGGATACTCATCGCCCTGCTGCTGCCGGCCGTGCAGGCGGCACGCGAGGCGGCACGGCGGGTCGAATGCCTCAACCATCTCAAGCAATGGGGGTTGGCGGCGCTGAATCACGAATCGACCCACGGGTTCTTTCCCACGGGCGGCTGCGGCTCGTGGTGGATGGGCGATCCCGACAAGGGCTTCGAGCCGGCCACGGTCGACTGCAACGCCAGCCCGCCGGACGGTCAGCCGGGCGGATTCTTCTACAACACGCTGGCCTACATGGAATTGGCTACGTTGCGCGACCGGGGCAAAGGGCTCCCCGCCGCCGAGAAACGCGTCGCATGGACCAAGTTCGCCGAGACGCCGTTCGCGGCGGCCTTTTGCCCGTCGCGTCGCGCCCCCGAACCCGGCGGGACCGGACTCTATGCTAACGTGAACCACTGGGCCAACATCAACCTGCCCACGGCCCTGGCCCACAACGACTACGCCGTGTGCGCCGGGGACACGGCGTACAAGTTCTTCGGACCGCCACAGAATTACGCGGATCAGACCGGGATCGCGTACCTGGGGAGCCGCGTCAAGCTGCGGGACGTCAGCGACGGCACGACCAGCACCTACATGCTCGGCGAAAAGTACCTCAGCCCGGACGCGTATCAGAACGGCATGTCGGTGGGCGATGACAACTCCGTGTACTCGGGCCACGACTGGGACAACTGCCGCTGGGCCAATCCGGCCTACCAGCCGGTTCGCGACACCCGAGGCGCCGATTACGGACCGAACTTCGGCAGCGCCCACGCGACGGGCTTCCAGATGGCCTTTTGCGACGGTTCGGCCCGGCTGATCAGCTACGAGATCCAGCCCGAGATGCACGGCCACTTGGGCAACCGCCGCGACGGCGTGGCGATCGACATGTCCGGATTGTGAGCGTGATTATCATGCCAAAACCACCGATTCTTCATGCTGCTCTGGCAACGTTGCTCCTCGCCGCGCTCCTTTCGCCGGTCGCCCGGGCCGAGAAGCCGACGATCGTCAAACGCGGGACGATCGAGTGCGATCTGGTCGAGGCGACGCCGATCGTCTTTCACGACAAGCTCTACCGGTTCGAGTACGTTCGCACCCGGTACAAGCCGAACACGACCGGCAAGTCGTACTTCCATTTTGTCGACGTGGCCACGGGCGAGCGGACGCCGGCGTTTGCCGTGGACCACAACCTCGGCTGCGCGTTTGTCGAGGGCGACACGATGTACGTCTACGGCGTCCGGGGTTGGGACACGCCGACGATTTACGTGTTCTGGTCGAAGGATCTCAAAAACTGGCAATCGCAAACGGCGGTGAAAACGCCCGACTGGGGACTGTTCAACTCGTCGGTGTGCAAGGACGACCGTGGATACGTGATGGCGTTCGAGGTGGGCCGCCCGCCGGAAGTGGCCGGCGCGCCGTTCACGACGCGATTCGCCCGGTCCAAGAATCTGCTCGACTGGGAAATTCTCGACGAGCCGGCCGTGTACTCGAAGGAGTTCTACGTGGCCTGCCCGGCGATCCGGTGGCTTGACGGCCAATACTACATGTTCCACCTGGCGGCGTTGCCGGGCTCGCAATGGGAAACGGTGTTGGTCCGGAGTCCCGACCTGGTTCATTGGCAGAAGAGTCCGCACAACCCGGTGCTGGCGTTCTCGCCGGAGGACAAGCAGATCGCCAACGCGAAGTTGACGCCCGAGGAGCGCGAGTACATCGCGAAGGCGGACAACCGCAACAACTCGGACTTCGACCTGTGCGAGTATCGCGGCAAGGTGATCATCACGTACTCGTGGGGCTGCCAGTGCGGCGTCGAGTTTCTGGCCGAAGCCCACTACGACGGCAGCCTGACGTCGTTTCTCAAGGGCTACTTCGACGAAGCCGGCAAGTAATTCGGCTCATCAGACGCGAAGCCAATACCGATAGAATGGGCAGTTTGTCCGCCCAGCGGTAAACCATGGGACTGCCCGCGGCCCAAATCGCCTATTCTGGCACGGCCGCCGATGTTGCCATGCCCCGTGGAACTGGGCGGAATTCCCATCTTACCCTCTTCACGCGATCACGCATTGGCTCCTCGGGGGCAAAGGAAGCAGTGTCATGCGTATCTTTGGCTTCAGGCTGTGCTGTCTGCTGGCAGCCTTCTCCATCGTCGACCGGGCGACGGGTCATTACTACAGCGAGTTGGACTTCGATCCGCGCTACTGGGACGCCGTCCAACAGTGCAAGGTGATCAACGACGATCCCGCGTACGTCGTCGACAACCTTCAAACCATACCGGGCCCCGACCTGATTTTGCAGACCCCCGGCGACCCCAACAGCCGGGTCTTGATGTCGTGTTTCACCGACTTCTCCGCCTACGATCGGACCACGTACAACCCCTTGGCCACGCATCCCAAGGTGTGGGTCTCGGCTGCGCCGCAGCTTTACGAGTTCCATCAGACCAACAACACGGCTCCCGAGGACATGGCCTTGCGGACCAAGCAGTTGCTGGGGATGCCGTCGTTTCACGCGGGCGATCGGGTGGTCGAGATCTGGATCGACCAGTCGTCGATGTTCCGCCCGTGCCGCGACCCGAGCATGACCAACCCCGTCTCCTCGATCGACTGGCCGGCCGGCGTGCCGCCCGCCCATAAAGCTTGGATGGAGAGCAACGCCACGTGGTCTTACGACACGACCGCCCAGCACGCGCCGTATCCGTTCACTCAACTGGGCTACACCTACGATTGGGGAAACCCCGACAGCATCGTCGGCCTGTCCGAGTTCATCGCCGAGAGCAATACCCCGCTCTACATCCACGCCGTCGTCAGTCTGGTTTCGTACAAGTACTACGATCGCCAGACGGGCAATTTCCTCGTGACCGGCGATACGGACACGATCTGGGCGGGACTTCGGTACACGCCCGCCGGCGACGCCATCTACGTCGATGCCAACGCGACGGTCCAAGAAGGCATCACGGTCTCTTCGACCGGCTACACGATCACCAACCACGGCGTCATTCTTGGCCCCGGCCGCAACATCGACAACACCTATCGCGACGGCGTCGTCCATTTCGCCGAGGGCGGCACGCTGGTCAACTCCGGCGCGATCGGGGGCTACCGCATCGGCGTCCTCGGAGCGACCGCCTCGAACCAGGGCACCACGATCACCAACGCCGGTTGGATCGGCGGCAGCCTCTTCGCCATCCAAACCGGGGCCGGCAATGACGTCGTCACCAACACCGGCCAAATCGACGGCCACATCGACACCGGCGGCGGCGACGACACCCTCAATCTCAACGGCGGCATCGTCAACGGCAACATCGACGCCGGCGCCGGAACCGACACGATGACGATCGACCCCGGCCCGGGCAACACGTTCGTCGGCAACGGCAACATCGCCAACGTCGAGACCCTCAACCTCAACAGCGGCCGAATCGTCCTCAACGGGCTCGTCGGCGTCGGCTTCGGCGTCAACGCGGGCGTCACGCTCCAAGGTTCCTTCAACGTGACCGGCAGCCTCGCCAACCACGGCACCCTCGCCCCGGGAAACAGCATCGGCGTCATCGACGTCTCGGGCAATTACACCCAGTCCAGCGGCGGCGTCCTGGACGTCGAACTCTACAAGCCCTTGGACAACGTGTACCTGAGCGACCGCCTTCAAGTCACCGGCAACGCCACGCTCGATTCGGGCAGCGAAATCCACGTCAGTCATATCTCGGGCAGTCAAAGCCCGATCCGCACCGACGAACGCTTCATCATCATCACCACCGGCGGAACGGTGACCGACGGCGGCGCGCGACTGACCACCGACTCCGCGTTCCTCGAGTTCTACCGCGATTCGGCCGACACGAAGTCCTGGGCGGGCAACAACCGCGTCTTCACGTTGCAGCCGTCTCGGGCCGTCAGCTTCGCCTCCGTCGCCCGGGGACGCAACAACCAGGCGGTGGCGGCCGCCATGGACGACGCCCACAACACGGCCACGGGCGACTACGCGGCGCTGTCCAACGAGCTGTTGTTCATGACGGAGGACCAATTCACCGAGACGCTGCCGACGTTGAGTCCCGCCGCCTATCACGCCGTCGCCGCGACATCCCGGCGCGCCGCGCAGGACACGGCGGAAGGGCTGGCCGAGCACCTCCGGAGCCGGCGAGCCGGACTGCGCGGGGGTTGCCGTTGCGGATCACAGTGCCCCCATCAGGCCGCGGCATCGAGCCTCATGCTCGACAACCCGGTTCAACCCTACGACGTCCAGCCGGCCGGCGAAGCGACGGTCGTCCGTCCACAGAATCGCGAAGCCGGACTGCACGCTTTCGCCCGGCCATTCGGCACGTTTTACGGCGAGAAGGCCACGTTGGAGCGGGTCGGATTCGAGTCCAACGGCCCTGGGGTTCAAACGCTCTTCGACCGAGAACTCGGCCCGGACGTCATCGCCGGTCTCGAATTCGACTACGTCAACAACCAGGTCGCCTTCAAGGAGAACCGCGGCGGCGGCGACATCAACACTCTGCGATTGGGCCCCTACTTGAGCTGGTTTCGGGACGCGGCCTATCTCGATGCCTCCGCGACCTACGGCTACCACGCCAACGACGTCGGACGAAACGTCGCCGTGGACGATTCTCAATACGTCGCGCGGGGCAGCTACGACGCCCACGACGCCTCCGTCTACCTTGGCGTGGGTCGCGACTGTCAACTGGACCGTCTCACGCTGACGCCGACCGCCTCGCTGCAGTATATCTACTACGACCAAGTCGCGTTTACCGAAACCGGCGCGGCGGGCGCCGATCTGCGGCTGTTGGACAACGGATCGAACTCGCTTCGCTCGACCGTCGGACTGCGACTCGCCCGAGTGTTCGACAACGGCTGCCAAAAGTTCATTCCGGAGCTTTTGGGCGGCTGGGCCCACGAGTACCTTGCCGACGACAATCTCGACGGGCGATTCGCGGCCACGGTCACGCGGTTTTCCGTGGACCCCGGGGAGATCTACCGCGACAGCGCCTACTTCGGCGCCGGCCTGGCCGCGATGCCGATGAATGGTTGTTCGCTGTTCGCCCGATATCGCGGCGAGCTCTCCTCCGGCGGCCACTTCCACGCCTGCGACGTCGGCCTGGAATTCCAGTATTAGAACGCAGAGTGCGCGCTTGCACGCACCAGCCGCGCTTCAACGATTTCGGCGCGTGCGAGTACGCATCTCAGAACTCGGACAGGTCCGCTCCCAGGAGTCCGACGCGGTGGCCGTTTAGCTGCAAGGTGGCGGTTGCCTTGCCGTTGATCGAAAGCAGCACGACCAGGCCGAGCAAGGGGACGAAGGTAAGGATGGCGAGCAGTATTCCCACGCCGGTGCCGTAGACTTTGGTCGAGAGCAGGAACACGAAGACCAGCCCGGCGAGCCCGGCGCCAAGACCCGCCAGCCCCAGAACGATCATCAGCCCCGCCGGGACGAAGAACTGGCCGATGATGACGATCAGGTAGACGAGGATGCAGACCAGAATGCCCTTCTGGTACACGGCGACGCTTCGCAGGTCCTCGCGCGTGCCGCTCAGGACGCCGACGACCGGCGGCTCCAGGGGCGGAGCCTGATAGGGATTCTCGCTCATGACGGTCCTCCGGGTTGGGGAAGCGGGATGCGTGCGCACACGCGGTGTTTGCTGGATACGAGTCTAGGAGCCGAGACGATCCTGTCAAGATACAGATACAGTATGAACGGGGGGTTCTGCTTGATAAGCTGCGACCATTGAGTCCTACGCGGCGAACACGCGGGTGCCAGCGGCAGCTTGTCTGCCGCTGCCTGGAATCGCAGGGGCGGACAAGCCGCCCCCGGCACCCAAACGATCATTGGCAACGCAGCGATCAAAAGAAGGCAAATGCACGCGGCCCGGGAAAGCTTGAATGGCCGCTGGCGGCTGGTAAACTAGACTTTCTCGGACAAGACAATCCCGGCGATCGGGAAGACTCCTGAACAAAGGACGAAGCCATGAAGACGATGGTATTGGCGTTGGCATTGGTTCTAGCGGGCTCGCCTCTGGCACGGGCGGACGAGACGATCCCGCCCAAGACGCATCCCGACGCGAAAGGCTGGCAGGACCTGTTCGCGGCGGACTTGTCCAACGCGATTGCCCCGAAGGGCGTGTGGACATTCGACGACGGCGTGCTCACGGCGACCGAGGATCAGTGCCTGTGGACCAAAAAAGACTACGAGAACTTCGTCATCGACCTGGAGTTCAAGAACGCCGAGGGCACCAATAGCGGCGTGATCGTCTACGCGAGCGACGTCAAAGAGTGGATCCCCCACTCGGTCGAGATCCAGATTGCCGACGACTTCTCGGAAAAATGGTCGACGAAACCGAGGACTTGGCAGTGCGCCGCCATCTTCGGCCATTTGGCCGCCACGAAGAGCGTGGTCAAGAGGGCGGGCGAGTGGAACCGCATGACGATCACGTGCAAGGGCAAGATGATCTACGTCATGCTCAACGGCGAGCTGGTGACCGAGATGGACATGAGCAAGTGGACGTCGGCGAAGACGAATCCCGACGGCAGCGAGATCCCGTCCTGGCTGAGCACGCCGTTCGCCGAATTGCCCACGAAGGGCCGCATCGGCCTGCAAGGCAAGCACGCCGGCGCGCCGATCTTCTTCCGGAACGTCAAGATCAAGGAGTTGAAGTGACCGTTTGATGTAGGGTAGGTCGGGTGCCACTGCTGGCTTGTCCAGCAGTGCGGTCAACACGGCTGGGCAAGCCAGCCGTGGCACCCACACAATTCGAGTAGACGGGCTACTACAATCGCCGCCGCCTGACCGGCTTCTTGCGCGGCGGCTCGGCTCGCTTCGTTCGTCGCGCGGCCGGACGCTTGCGATCGACCAGGCGGAAGTCCAACTCGCGGCGCTCGAGATCCACCCGGGCGACGGCCACCCGCAACGGATCGCCCAGCCGGAACGTGTTGCCCGAGCGACGGCCGGAAAGCGTGTGCGAGGCGCGGTCGAAGTCGTAATAGTCGTCGGCCAGGGCGTCGGCGCGAATGAGCCCTTCGGCGGGCAGTTCGATGCCCTGGACGAAGAGGCCGAAGCGTTCGACGCCGGTCACCACGGCGTCCATTTCCTCGCCGACGCGGTCGCTGAGGTAGCCCAACAGCTTGAGCTTCACGAGTTCGCGTTCGGCGGCTTCGGCGCGGCGTTCGCGGTCGCTGACGTGGTCGCCGAGGACCACCAGTTCGTCGAGATCGTTGCGGGGCTTTCGCTTCGCCAAGAGCGCGTCGAGCAGCCGGTGCACCGTCAGGTCGGGATAGCGGCGGATCGGCGACGTGAAGTGGCAGTAGCAGTCGCTGGCCAGCGCGTAGTGGCCTTCGACCTGCGGCCCGTAGACCGCCCGTTGCATCGATCGCAGCGCCGCGAAATGCACGGCGTGCTGTTCGGGCCGGCCGGCCACCCGGGCCAACAGCTTCTGCAGCGCGAACCGGCTTTCGAGGCTCTCGGTCTTGAAGCCCAGGGCGTTGACGAATTCCGTCAGCGCCTTGAGCTTTCGCGGCGTCGGGTTGGCGTGGATGCGGCGCAGGAAGTGCCACCCTTCGGCCGCGAGCCGTTCGGCCACCGCCTCGTTCGCCGCGAGCATGAACTCCTCGATGATCTGGTGGCTCTCGGTGTTCTCGCTCACCTGGGCGCCGCTCACCCGGCCTTCGGCGTCCAGCTCGATCTTGATCTCGGGCATCGTCATCTCCAGCGCCCCGCGCGCAAAGCGGCGGCGTCGCAGCATCATCGCCAACTCGTGCATCCGCAAGAGCAGGGCGTGAACCTCGGGCCCGAGCTTCTTGAGCCACGCCTCGGGCTTGGCCAGCAGCGAGTCGACCTCGTCGTAGTTGAGCCGCTTCGTGCTCCGGATCGCGCTGGAGTGAAACTCAGTTCCGACCCGCTGGCCTTCGGCCGTGAACTCGATGAAGGCCGTCATCGTGTAACGGACCTTGCCCGGCTGAAGACTCGCCAGGCTGTTCGAGATGATCTCCGGCAGCATGGGGATCACGCGGTCGGGCAGGTAGACGCTCGTGGCCCGGGCGAGCGCTTCGCGATCCAGCGGCGTGTTTTCCGGCACGAAATGGGCAACGTCGGCGATGTGAACGCCCAGGAGCCAGCCTCCGCCGTCGGTTCGCTCGAGCGAAATCGCGTCGTCAAAATCCCGAGCGTCGGCCGGGTCGATCGTGACGATCGTCCGATCGGTCAGGTCCGTTCGTCCCTCGGGCACGGACTCGTCAAACGCTTCGGCCTGCTCGTGGGCCTGGGCCAGGGCGTCTTCGGCGAAGGCGTCGGGCAACTCGAACTCGCGGATGATCGACAGCGTGTCGACGCCCGGCTGGCCCAGCGGCCCGAGCACCTCGGTGATTACGCCTTCGCCGTCGCGGAACTCGGTCGGGAAGCGGACCATCTCGATCACGACCTTGTCGTCGTCGCGGACGTTCTTCGCGCCGGGGTCGCCCACCGAGATTGGCTGCGAGAACATCGGGCCGTCGACGCGAACGTAGCCGACGCCGCGTTGCTCGAAGTAGGTGCCGACGAACTGATGCGTCTGCCGCCGCAGGATCTCGACGATCTCGCCCTTGGGCCCGCGATCCGCGCCATGGCCTCCTCGGGCGACCAGTCGGACCTGGACCAGGTCGCCGGTCGAGGCGTCGAGAGCCCGTTTGGCCGGAATGTAGACGTCGGCCACCTCGACCTCGGCGCCGGCCGCGCCGCTGGGCCGCACGAAGCCGTAGCCCTTGTCGTTGCGGCGAAAGGAGCCGACGACGAGATTGCCCGCCGGCTGGGTCGCGTCGGCCGGTCTGACCAGGTGATTGGCCCCATACGCCAGCCGCCCCATACGCACCAGCCGCTTGACGGCCTTCTTCAGATCCGCCGCCCCTTCGCGCGGGATGCCCAGGTTCTTGGCGATCACCCGCGGCTTCACCGGCCGGTAGCCTGTCCGGGCGACGTGGTCGAGGATGGCCTGTTCGAGTTTCGCCTGTTCGGGAGTTGGTTCTTTCATTTCTTTTCCTCCGCTGTTGCTTGCTTCGCTGGCCGGATCAGCCGCGCGTCGAGCCAGTCGGCGTGGTCGAGTTCGTCGGCGCGGTCGGCGAAGTCGACCACCAGGTCGAGACGCTTGGCGCCGGTGAGATCGACGCTGACGGGCACTGGCTTCATGCCGCCGCGGAGGATCTCGCTGGTGAACTTCGTCTGGCGATCGACGTAAACGCGATACCGGACGCTGCCGCCGCCGTCGGTCGAGTCGTCGATGCCCAACTCGGCGTCGAAACGCCCGTAGGGCTCGTCCAGCAGGTAGGTGAGTCGGGCGGAACTATGCACGCCGAGCCCCTTGAGGTACCGCCGCCCGCCCGAGCGAAGCCAGCCGCCGGTCACGTTGCGGTCGGCATGGTACGGCCAGGGCAGATCGAGAAAGGGGATATGGCGGAACTCGGCCGGACGGAGATCGCCCAGATACGCCGCTCGACCGCCCAGCGGTTGGAGGAAGACCACGTTCTCGGCGGCCGTGGTCCACTCTTGTCCGGACGCGAGCGTGATCTTCGCGGTCTTCGCTCCTGGCTCGCGCAGCAGCTTCGCGGCCAACAGGAGGCTGCCGTCCGCCAGTCCGACCCAGGCGCGAAGGCCCCGGGCGGCGGCCGGACGTCGCAGCGCGGGGTTGAAGACCACGGCGGCGGCGCGGTCCATGCCGATCGCCAGCGGCCCGGTGGCGGTATCCAGCCGGATCGCGTCCGCGCCGACGCCGGTGATGCTGCCGGCACCACATCGGAGTTGATGCGTCTGAACGGGCCCGCCGGGTCCGTCGCCCGCAGCACGTTGAAGCCGTCGACC
>JAPLNP010000195.1 GCA_026401055.1 Planctomycetia bacterium | reverse complement strand
TCCGGCACGGGCACTTCCTCGACGACCCGGGCGATCAGCGCCTCGACCGCCTCGCGTTGGCCGCCGTGCAGGTAGCCCTTGGTGATCACGCGATGGGAGAGCACGGGCACGGCGAGGTTTTTGACGTCGTCGGGCACGACGTACTGGCGGCCGTCCACGAGCGCGGCGGCCTGGCTCGCCCGATACAGCGCCAGCGCCCCTCGCGTGCTGACGCCGACGTGCAGGTCCTCGTTTTCTCGCGTGGCGTGGACCACGTCCAACAGGTAGGCGTTGATCGCCTTGTCGAGCGTCACGCGGCGCACGGCCTCTTGCAGGGCGACCACCTGCTCGCAGGTCAACACCGGCTCGAGCGAATCGACCGGCTCGCCCTCCCGGTGGCTCCGGAGCACCTCGAGTTCCTCCGCCCGATCCGGATAGCCGACCGAGACGCGCATCAGGAAGCGGTCCAACTGGCTTTCGGGCAGGGGGTAGGTGCCTTCGAACTCCAGCGGGTTTTGCGTGGCGATGACCATGAACGGTCGCGGCAAGCGGTAGGTCTGTCCGTCGGCCGAGACCTGGCCCTCGCTCATCGCCTCCAACAGGGCGCTTTGCGTGCGGGGCGTCGTGCGGTTGATCTCGTCGGCCAGGAAGATGTTGGCGAACACGGGCCCCCGCGTGAACGAGAACTCCTGCGAGTTGGCATTGTAGATGGCCCCGCCGGTGATGTCGGTGGGCAACAAGTCGGGCGTGAACTGCACGCGGTGGAACGTGGCGGAGACGCTCCGGGCCATCGCTTTGCCCAAGAGCGTTTTGCCCACGCCGGGCACGTCCTCCAACAGCACGTGCTCGCCGGCCAGCAGGGCGACGACGCACCGTCGCACCGCCTCGCCCTTGCCGAGCACAACCTTGGAGATATTGGCCTGCAATTGTCCGATCAGTTCGAGTGTCTCGGCGGGCATGGCTTCTCTTGGACCAAGGGTTCTCTGTTCGCGTCCATCGTAGCGCCGCTAGAGTTTATCCTAGTCGGCCGGACGGCAGTTGGTCCAGACCTCCTGGGGGTGGGTGTCGAAAAGTGGCGAGTGGCGAGTGGTAAGAGACTATCTCAGAACTCGTCTCCCTCTCCCGCTTGCGGGAGAGGGCCGGGGTGAGGGCAGTGCGTAACGCTGATAAACCCAGGGCTTCGCTCGCCGCCTGCCACCTCACCCTAACCCTCTCCCAGAGGGAGAGGGGATGGCGACGGTGACTCAGGGGGGACGACGGCCGTGGCAAACCGATCTCGTAACTCCAGAGGGGGGTCACTCCATCCAAGGACGCACCCAGGCTTCTTCGCCGCGTAGTCTCCCTTCTTTATGCACATTCGATCTATTTGGTCGTTTCTCGTTCTGGACTGCGTTTCTTGCTCTGAACTATTCGGCCGGCGCATTTTCGTGCTCCGGCAACCAGCCACCCGGCCGCCAAAAACTACCGCTCTCCCCAGCCACTCGCCACTTACCACTTACCACCTGCTCCCGACGCTTGCCCCTGGACCACCCTTATTGGTAAACTGAAGGGCGTACTGCACATCTGGTGGGGAACCGGACACGGAAGAGGCCCGCGATGGCCACCACCGATTACGACTCCCGTGGCGACTCTCGGCTTGCCGGGCAGCAGGACGGGTCGATTTGGCTGGACGGCGACGTGCTGGCGTGCGCCTGCCCCGACTGCGGCGCCCCGATGTCGATCCGGCTCTGGCTCCTGCTGGCCGACTGCTTCCGCTGCGGGGCGAGTGTCGAGTTGACTGAGGAGCAACAGCAAGCCGCGAGGCGATTGCTGGAGGCCAAGCAGGAAACCCGCTGGGCGGAGACCCGGGCGGCCGCCGCTGCCATCCAGCCGACCGCGGCACGCCGAAAGACGCCCAAACCGGCCGCTCCTGCCGCGCCCAAACGCGTTGATCCAAAGCCGCCGCCGCGGACGCCCCCCTCGCCGGCGCATCCGGCCGGTCGCGTGCCCGCGGCGCTGGCGCACCGCGGCGCTCGCGTCCGGATTCGCCGAACTCGCGAGCGGGGTTTGGCCGGTGGTCTCTTCGGCGATCTGTTGCACAATCTGCCGGCTTGGCTGGTGAGTCTCGTTTTCCACACGGTGGCCATCCTGCTCTTGGGCCTCTGGATGATCGAACCTCCGGAGCAATCGCTGGGCATCTTTCTCTCCACCGGGCTGAGTTATCAGGACTTGCCGGGCGAGACGGGCGACCCGGAGAACCTGGCGAACGAGGCCTTCGAGTTCGACGACGCCGGCGCGACCGACTACCAGAGCGTCATGGCCGACATGCTGGGGGCGAACGACGAAATGGCCGAGATGGCCAAGATGGACGTCGACGTCCCCGACTCGATCGGCCGGATGCCGAGCCTCGAAGCCGAGGACATGGCCAAGTTGCCTCCGGCGCCGGCGGGCGGAATGCTCTCGGGCCGCGACCCGGCGCTTCGGGCGAGTCGGCTCCGGCGGGAAGGCGGAACGTCGTACACCGAGGCGGCGGTTGGCCGGGGCATCGAGTGGATTGCCCGGCACCAAAACCCGAACGGCAGTTGGAGCCTCGACGCCTTCAGCCGAACCGCCGAATGCCATGGACGATGCGACGGTGGCGGCCGAGTACACAGTGACACGGCCGGGACGGCGATGGCGCTGCTGCCGATGCTCGGAGCGGGCCAGACCCACGTCGAAGGCCAATACACCACCGCCGTCTTCAACGGCTTGCGATGGCTCACCTACCAGCAGGGCCGCGACGGCGACCTCCGCGGCGAGGGCGGCGGGCGGATGTACGCCCATGGACTGGCCGCGATCGTCTTGTGCGAAGCGTATGGTCTGACGGGCGACAGCCGGCTTCGCGAACCGGCGCAGAAGTCGCTCGATTTCATCGTTAAGGCCCAGCATGCGCAAGGCGGATGGCGTTACGAGCCGGGCGAGGCGGCGGACACGAGCGTCGTCGGATGGCAGTTGATGGCCCTCAGAAGCGGTCAGATGGCCCGTCTGTCGGTCCCCACGCCCGTGTTCGCCTTGGCCGACCGCTACCTGGATCGCGCGGCGACGGACCGTTACGGCTCGCGTTACGGCTATCTGCCCGGCCGCGAGCCGACGCCGACGATGACGGCCGAGGCGCTCTTATGTCGTCAATACGTGGGCTGGCCGAAGGATCACCCCGGCTTGCTCGGCGGCGTCGACTATCTGCTGGAGAACCTGCCCGGCGAAGGCGAGCCGAACGTCTACTACTGGTACTACGCTTCGCAGGTGATGCACCAGCTGGGCGGCGAGCCGTGGGAGCGATGGAACGCGAGGATGCGGGTGGTGTTGACGGGCACGCAGGAGAAAAAGGGCCACGAGGCCGGAAGCTGGACCCCCCGCGGCGCGTTCGCCCCCGAGGGCGGACGGCTCTACATGACCTCGCTGGCCGTCTGCACGCTGGAAGTCTACTACCGCCATCTGCCGCTGTACCGGCAGGAGGTGCTCGACGAGTTCTAGTCCGCGAAGACCGAGCCGCGACCGTGAGGGAGCGGCAACACGGGGACGTCCGCAACACCGCTCCCTCACGGTCGCGGCTCGGTTCTTCGCTTCTAATGGTCTTGAAGAAGAGGACATCACTGGTCTTCGGCGAAATGGCAGGAGTCGATGATGGTAGCCAGCGACGCGGCGAAGGAAATCAGTGATGTCGCCTTTTTTGTCCCGCGGGGGAGGGTCCATAGATACGGAAACCGGGATAGGTGCAAAATGCGGCCAGCTAACTACCTGAACGTCAATACCACAAGTACGTCAACAAGTCCGCTCTTCCATGACGCCGATCGGAACGGTGAAGGCGCAGGCCGCTTTCGTGTTACCCGGTGCGTGTTGCTTGTTGTCATGGTAGCCATTTTCGACGGCTGCGTGCGACGAGGCGCCGATGGCACGAAAACACAACCGTCGCAAACGACCGAACGGGCGGTGGCTACATGCCCATCGCCTCAAGAATGGGCCGAACGGAAGCGGTTTTTGTTCGCTGCACTGCAACGTTTGGACCCAGGCGACTCCTATGAGCGCGCTGTCGCCGTCCTGGGTCGTCCGATTAAGGAAGAAGTCCTCCGACCCAAGCCGCCGAAGGCTCCTATTATTGGCTTTTCGGCATCCTATTCTCCATATTCTCCATACGAGTCGGAGAACCCCTACATCGACCTTGTATTCGATCCCGACAAACGACTTACTCGTATCGACACGAACATGCCTGATTTACCCTCCCTGAGAATTCCGATCATCCTGACAGTTTATGGCCGGGATGAGTCGACATCTTGTTTTGTTGTGCATCAAGGAGAATCGCGAGAGCTAGAACCGGGTGAGCGGTTTGACGACGCGATCAAGAGAGAGAAGAAGTGAAGAGCTTCCACAGGGAAAAGCCAGAATTGACGGGGAAAGGGGACATCACTGGACGGGGAAAGGGGACATCACTGATTTTGGTGGAATGGCAGGAGTCAATGACGACAACCAGCAATGCGGGGGAGAAAATCAGTGATGTCCCCTTCTTTAGCCCCCGGCCCTCGCTTGGCTGAAACGAAGTTGACAATGAAGGATAACATTGGCGAAACGCCGGGAGGCGTGTCCTCCCCGCGCCTCTCACCGAATCATCTTATCACTCGAGCCGCACCGAATGACGTTGATAAGAACGGATTAAAGGAACCGATTCAATGAACAAAGCGTCCTCAACCTTGCCTGAAGGTCGCCCGGTAGAAATGCGGGGCTTTACCCTGGTGGAATTGTTGGTCGTGATCGCCATCATCGGCATCTTGATCGCCTTGCTGCTGCCGGCCGTGCAGGCGGCCCGCGAGGCCGCGCGGCGAATGCAGTGCTCCAACAACCTCAAGCAGATCGGCCTGGCGATTCATAACTACTACAGCTCCAACAACGCCTTCCCCGCGGCCTGCCGTTCGCAAGGAGAATCGCGAGGAGTGTACAGTTGGGGTTTTGCCTGGAGCGTGTACCTCCTGCCCTATGCCGAGCAAACCGCGCTCTATGACGAACTCGACAAGACCGGCGATTACGGAGGTTCGGGCCGTCATACCGGCATCGTCTACGGCGGATATTGCTCGATGACCCATCAGACGTACAGCGGATACAACGAATACAACGGCAAGTTGTTGGCGGGATTGGCGATACCTTATCTTTTTTGCCCCTCCTCGCCGTTGCCGCAGTTTGTGTTGACGGAAAAGGCAATTCCGGGAGCCGACGGCGTGGCCTCGGCCACGTATACCGCCATTACCGGTGCGGTGGATCACGTGTCGGCGGCCAACTCCACGGGCGGTTGGCAGGGGACAAAGTCGCAAGGAGGCGTTCTCTTACCCCACACAAACTCCCACATCCGCGACATCATCGACGGCACGTCGCACACGCTGATGATTGGCGAGCAATCCGGATTTTGCATAGACGAAAACGGCGTCAAGCAGGACTGCCGAAGCGACTACGGCCACGGATTCCCCATGGGCTCGCTGCCCTCGGCATTAAGCGACGATCGCTGGTACAATACCGCCACGGCGCGTTACAAGATAAACTTCAACACTTACAACGCAACCGGGGTCGGTTTCCACTACAGTTTCAACCGCCCCATCCTGGCGGCTCATCCCAGCGGAGCGCAGGTTCTCATGGCCGACGGCTCCGTCCAGTTCCTCAACGAGGACATGAAGTTGCAGACGCTTTACAACCTATGCAACCGCAACGACGGAAACACGCTGGATGCGTTCTGAGAAGGAAGAAGTGTCGCAACTCTTTGCCAAAGGAGAAGAGTGTATGAATGAGATCGTCACGTCGCGCTGCGTTGCACTATATTGTCTATGTCTGGTTGCGGCCGTTGCCGTCCTGTCGGCAGGCTGCGAGGATAGGGATATCGGCCACATCAGCGGCAAAGTGACACTCAACGGGAAGCCGCTGACAAAAGGCTCCGTGGTTTTTGAAGACAAGGCGGCCGACATTTCCATTTATGCCCCGCTGACGTCGGAGGGAACGTACAAGATTCGCACGCACGATAAAGGCGGCTTGCCGGCGGGCACGTACCAGGTGGCGATCACTCCGTTGGGGCCTTTCAGCGGCACACCCGTCATGACCGATCCGGGCAAGAAGCCGCCCGGCTCGGAACAGCCCATTCCCGAAAAATACCAGAATGCGGCAACCAGCGGCCTCACGGCCACGGTGCAAGCGGGCGAGAATCCGCCGTTCGACTTCGATCTGGCGCAGTGATGTCCCCTTCTTTGGCCTGTGGAGTGCCACGGCAACGAGCAGTCCAGGATCGGACCGCCGTGCTGGCCCGATCTCGACGGAACCGTCACGTTTTCCCCGTCAAGAGGGTCATCCCGCCTCAAGAACTCTGGTGGGGGGAGCCGAACATAAGTGATGTTGAATATGAGGATTTTGAGCGTTAATCCGCCGATACGGATCGTATGTCTTGTGTGGACAAGACATGAACGGTACGCAACGCCTTGGACCCGGCGTTTTCCCCCCACCTGGTTGGCTCCCTACGGACGTTCTTACTCCCGCAGACCGTGGAACCGACAATGGCATGGCGTAGCGCGCTGGCATTATGCTGTTTTGGAGCTATCTGCACTACGTTATGGGGGGATGAGTCCCTTCGATACGGCGTGACCAGGCTCCCGTCGCCCGAACAACCCGTGGCCACGCCCGGGGACACCGTGGACACGAGGCGGCGCTCGACATCTTCAGGGTATAATGAACCCCTCGGGAGTGGCGGCGACTACCGCGTCGACGACGGCGTGGTTCCCTCCGCGCTCTTCGAGTCGCGTCGCGCGGCGTATGATCTCCCTTCGACGGACACGCCCATCGCGGTGTTTCCAGGCCATCAGTACGTCGATCGTCGCATGGACGAATGGTTTACGAACGTCTATTCCGTCGGATGCGGGCTGCTGGGGATCGACGCGGTGGCGCGGGCGTACTACGTCATGGATCAGCGGATCCAATGGAGCGGCATGGAGACGACGTTTGCGGCGGAGGGGGCGATCACGGCCCGCTACGAACGGCGTTACGGTGACGTCGGCGTCGCCGTGGGGTCCGACTTCTTCTTCACGCAGCCCTTCGATCGCAACATGCTCGATGATCCCGAGCGACGATCCTATTTCGGCAACTACGACTACGACACCTTCGAGATATCCCAGTTGTATCTGGAAATGCAGCGGGGCGCGTTCGCGGTCCGCGTCGGAAAGATGATCACGCCCTTCGGACGGTACTACTATCCGGTGGACACGAACCTCCAGTTCGACGCGCCGTTCATCCGCACGGAGTCGATTCGCCGTCGCGAAACCGGCGTGCTGTTTCGCTATCTCGGCGACGTGTTCACCGGCGACGTTGCCCTGGTGAACGGCTGCGACGACCGCGACACGAACTCGTCCAAGGCGCTGGTGGCGCGGGTCGGCTACGACGTCGAACCCTTTACGGCCGGCATTTCGGTGAAACGCCAGGATGGAATCGGTTCGGAGGAACAGAAGCAATACAACAGCCACGTGGGCGCCGACGCGGCCTGGCAAAGGGGCCGATGGACGATCTCCGGCGAGGTCCTGTACGACGAGTACGGCTTCTCCCGCGAGTTCGACCCGGATTCGATCTTCTGGGGCCGAAGCATCTATTACCGGGACGTACACCGCAGCGACGACACGGAGATTACCGGCCTCGGCTGGTACGTCGATTGTCTCTACCGCGGCGAAAGGTGGCTGTTGGAGGCGAACTACGGGCAGTTCCATCCCGATACGATCGGCATCCCGCAACACGATCAGATCAACCATCGTGGAATCGTGAGGGTCGCCTACGACATCACCGAGAGTTTGCAGGTCTACAACGTCCTGATGATCGAGAACCGGTTCGCGGATGCCCAGACCGGCCGGACTCGACGCCCGTGGCTTGAGATGGTCGGCTTGCAGTATCTGTTCTAATCAGGGGCCGGGGGTCAGGGGCGAGGGGCCAGGGATTGGGGTTGGGGGACGATAGCCGCGAGGCGAAGGTTGGAACCGCCTACCGCGTACCGCCTACCGTCTACCGCCCACCGTCTTCCGCTTTCAACCCGGTTTTCTCCCGATGAGGTACTGGACGCGGTAGGTCACGGCCGCGCGTCTCGCATCCAGGCGGTCGTAGCAGTCCAGCAGGCGGCGGGCCAGGGCCGGTCCCAGCCGCCGGTGGCCCTGCTGAGCGTCCAGCGTCGCCCCGGTCTGCCGAAACGACCGCAACGCGGCGCGCGGGGAATCGTAGCACACGGTGACGCTCTGCTGGTCGAGGCACAATCGATCGAGGCGGGCGCGGGCGAGGATGGCCGGTCCGGTCCTCGCGTCCCACAGCCGCAGGCCCGGAAAATCTGCCCGAAACGCTTCTCGGTACGCCGTCTCGAGCTCGACGAACGAGCCCCGCGTCAACACGGCCCAGGCCAGGACGCCGCCGGGAGCGAGCGCCGCGGCCCACATTCCCAGCGTGTCCGCCGGCCGGTCGAACCACTGGGCGGCGCAACTGCAAGCAACCAGGGCGGCTGGGGTTCGCAGTTGCGCCGGGTCTTCGGCATCAGCGACGACGAACTCGGCGCGGTCCGTTCCGCCCCAGCGACGACGGCAGACGTTGACCATGCCCTCGGCCAGATCCAAGCCGACTAGCCGCGCGTCTGGAAATCGCTCCAGAAGCAGTTCGCTCGATAGACCCGTTCCACAACCCAGGTCGACCGCGAGCCCCGGCGCCAGCCGGGCGGGGAGCCGGTCGACCAGTCCTCGGGCGATGAGGGCCTGAGCCGTGGCGCGGGCGTCGTACCCGGCCGCCGCGGCCGTGAAATTCCGCGCCAAAATGTGCTTGTCGATCGATGAACCTCTCATGCCGCGAAGCTCCGGATCAGCCCGGCCAACTCGCCGGGCACGGTCAGCGGCAAAGCGTGGCCGCGACGCGGGAGAACCTCCAAACGGGCCCCGAGGATTCTCGCCGCCAGTTCTCGGGCACTGTCCAACGGTACGATGCCGTCCGCGTCGCCATGGACCAACAACGTCCGCGCGGCGAGCTTCGCAACCAAGTGGCGCAAATCCCGCGTGGCGAGGGCCTCCAGGCCCAAGGCCAGGTCGGCGGCGGAAAACTGCTTCGCCTGGTCGAGGTAATCCGCGCGGACGGCGTCGTCCCCGTCGGGCGTGGCCAATCGCGCGGCAAAATCGCCTAGCACGCGCTCGGGCGCCCGGGCCAGACGCGACTGCATCGCCCGAACCTCGCGGGGATCGACGCCGGGGTAGCCGTCGTCCCGGCACAGTCGGGCGGTTCCCGCGATCAGGACGAGACCCGCCAGGGGGAAAACACACTCCACGGCGGCTTCCAGCGCCACGATCGCTCCGAGCGACCAGCCCACCAGCAGCCACGGTCCCGGCCGGCTTGCCAGACGAGAAGGCAGCGCCAAGGGGTCTCGCAGGGCATCGTTCCAAGCCAGCACCTCGACGTGGCTGTGGGGCAACTCACCGCGCAGGGCATCCCACGTCCGATCAGTTGCCCCCCAGCCGGAGATGAGCAAAATGGGCGGCGCGGTGGTCATGCCAGCCCCCATCCCCGTGGCGAGGGACGCTCGGGGCCACTCGGGGCGGCCTTATCCACAAGGATTCGGTGGCAGTCGGCGGAAACCATGGCACGATGATACGCCGATCTTCGCTGGCGAACAAGGCGGCTGTGCAACCGCTCACGGGAACTGTCCCCCTCGTGGCGAGTTTCTGTTATGCTGTGATGCCGCCGTGCAACACGCCAAGACACCGTTCGAGGAAACCTGCCGATGAAAACCGCCGCTTTTTTGACTGTCGCTTTGATGGCCGGCCTGGTTGCCGGTTGTACCAAGACAGACCGCCCCGGCTCGGACGTGCCCAAGGGTTCCGCCCCGGATCGCCCCGCCGCCGCCGAACCCAAGCCGGAACCCAAGCCGGCCGAGTCCACGCCAGCCCAGACCCTGAAGCAGCTCGGGGCGAAGGTTGTGGTTGACGCCGCGGGCGTCGTGACGGAGGTCGATTTCCGCGGCACGCAGCCGACGGACGCCGACCTGGCCAGCCTGGCCGCACTGGCCGATCTGGGCAAGCTCAAGTCCCTCGATCTGCGCGGCGTGGCCGTCGGCGATTCCCAGCTCGAAGGTCTCAAAGACGCACAGCAGCTCAAAGTGCTGAAGGTCGACAGTCCGCGCGTGACGGACAAGGGCGTCGTCGCGTTGGCTTCCTTGGAGAACCTGGCGGTTCTGGGCCTGGACAAAACCCAGACCGGCGACGCGGGGCTGGCCGCCCTCGCCGAATTGCCGCGACTGAAGGAACTCTACCTGACCGCGACGAAGATCACCGATGCCGGCCTGGCGTCGGTGGGCAAGATCGCCGGACTGGAAAAACTCCGCATCAGTGGAAACACGATCTCCGACGCCGGACTCGGGCATCTCGCCGGATTGACCCAACTGCGCGTGCTCGACGCCAGCAGCAGCGGCGTCGGCAACCAGGGATCGCCCGGCCTGGCTTCACTGGCGGCGATGGAGGACCTGAATCTCTACGAAACGCAAACCGGCAACGAGGCCATGGCGTCGATCGGCAAGCTGGCCAATCTGAAGCGACTGAACGTCGATCGGACCAAGGTGACGGACGCGGGCCTGCCGTCGCTTCTGGGATTGAAAAAACTCGAGTGGCTGCACGCCGGCTCAAACAAGATCACCAACGACGGGATCCAGCAATTGGCCCCGCTGGGCAGTCTCAAGACGCTCATCGTCACCCGAACCGAGGTCACCGCCGAAGGCGCCGACCGACTCCGCGGGAAGATGCCCGGCACGACGATCGAGTTTGTCTACAAGGCCCCGAAGTGACACCCGGGCCGACGGGAATTCACGGCGAGTCCCGACGCACCCCATGGGACTATCGTCTGCCGGTGGCCTTGAAGAAGGTGTAGCAGAACGTTCCACCGCCCTCGGACGTCCGCCGCAGATCGCCGATCCCGCGATCGAACTCGTCGGCCGTCATCAGTTCGGCCTTGATTGCCGCGTCGCGGATCCCCTCGATCATGGCGGTGAACGTGTTTCGCGTGAATCCCTCGACCCACGCCGGCCGGCTGTCGTCGACGTAGACCATTCTCGGCGACACGCGAGCCTCGGCGATTCCCGCTTCGACCAGCAACGGGTACAACCGCCGGCCGATGCAAGCGTCGCCGCCGCCGCGCGCCTGCAGCGTGATCTGGCACGCGATCGCCCGCATCGCAAGCTCGCTCGGCGGCGAAAAGAACGCCGAACCGTGGTCCCCTTCGATCACCGTGATCGTTCCGCCGGGCACGAGGAGCGCCCGCAGCCGGCGAAGCACTTGCATCGGATCGGGAAGATGTTCGAGAACGAAGCAGACGAACACGTGGTCGAACGAGCCGGGCGGGAAGGGCGGATCGAGCAGGTCGACTTGCTGGAACGCGACATTGGTCAAGCCCCGCTCGCGCACTCGCCGTTGGACCACGGCGAGCGACTCCGGATTGATGTCGACCGCGGTGAACCGGGCGCCGGGGCTGTTCGCGGCCAACGTGATCGTCTGCGAGCCGACGCCGCAACCCGCCTCGAGCACGCGAGAGCCGGCCGGATAGCGCGTGTCGTGATGCAACAACTCGGCCAGCGTGTCGGCCTGGTCCTGAAGCCGCGACATTTCCCGCGCCGAATAGCCGTGAACGTACCGCTGCATTCGTTCCGCTCCCTGATCGCGTGAAGAAGGACATTGCGCCGGAACGCTCGATTCGCCGAGAGTTTCTCCCGAGGGATTCAGCCTTGGGCGTTCCGGCTACGATCATCCAGCCACCGCTTGAACAGTTCTGCCTCGTCTTGCTCCAGGGTCATCAAGCAGGACGGTCCGGCGACGTCGCCGCCGCCAACGTCAAAATGCACGACCAGCCGCCCCTTGCGGGCCGGCTCGACGTACGTCATGCGATCGACGTTGATGTACTTGTCATTGCCTACACTTACGATGGTCATGGCGGATCCTCCAGGTATGATCTCTCCGATGTCGGACTCTGACTTATTCGGCAGCCCGACGTTGCGGATGAGCCGCGCCGCCGGGTGTCACTCGTGTGTGTTCTCTCCAAATATAGAGGTACCAGTAGATGGGCATTGCCACCATGTTGCCGAGAGACAAGACGACGGCCCACAGCGCCTTCTTATCCTGAGGCACTTTGTCGGTTTTGAATAAATGAACAATGTAGATCACGAGTAAGGCGAATATGTCAAGCATCGTGAGAAAGTGCAAAGGAAAGATGATCATTATGATGGTGGGAGGACCTGATGAAGGCCCTCCGCCAGAGAAGTCTGAAATCATCATGCCGAATATCATGCACATAAAGAGAATCATGTACAGAAACGGCCAGACCGTGAATACTGCCAGCGTGACTGCTTTTCCTTTACTCATTCCACAATCCTTCCACCCGAACTATTGACTCATTCGGCAGCCCCACGCTGTTGATGAGGCGGGCCGCTGCCCAATAAAGCCCCCGCCCAATGGCGCTCATCGTAGCACACACGTCGCAGGGGCGCAATGGTTTAGGCGTCCTTGCGCGGTTCCGTTCAGCGATTTGTTGGACGAGGTTCTGATAGGTGACTCTTGTGAATATTGACTGCCTGCCACTGGCCGTCTGACTCAGCACGGAACTCGCCCGTGAAAAGCAATGCAAATGCCGCCGAAGTGACATCGGCATGGAATACCCGGCTTGCCGTGTCAATATGGAAGGCTCCCCAAGTGTACTGAGTGTCGGTCAGGCGCTCAAGCGGCATAGCCTCGAACTTGACTGGATCGGCACCTTCAAAGGGATTGGTCGGCGTGCGCATCTCGCAAAGAAGGGCGGCCTTGGCCTTGAGTGCATCGGCAGAGGCTGCCCGCGGCGGCGCAGTCGGAGAACATTGCCACACCTTGAGCACCACTGGCCCCGCGCCGGGCTTCTCGAACGGGCCGGGCGTCGGGCTCGCGGGGTCTCTCGGCTTGCCGAAATAGTCGGTGTCGATCTTCAAAGGCGTGCCGTCGTGGTTCTCGTAGGGGAGGCCGGGTATCCTCGCCTTGCCCAGGAGTTCGGTGGTCACGAGCTTGGTTTCCACCTTCTCGATAGCCGGGCCGAGGGTCAGGTGGAGTTGGAGGCCGCCGCCTTCTTCCACGAGCTTCACCTGCGGATCGACCCCCGCCTCGACGATCGGCTTGGCTTCCTTGGCGTACGGCCGCGCGCCGCGGTAATACACGTTGCCGCCGGTCGCCAGCGGGAACTCCCGGGCGTCGTACACCCAGAGGCCGAAGCCGTCGGCGGGCGCGGTGGCGTTGCCGGCCGGCTGGGCGGCGGATTCGCCCCGGCCGACGAAGAGGTTGTTGTAGAAACGGTCGTCGCCGCCTTTGATCTTCACGAGTCCCGCTACGGCGGTCGAGTGCGCCGGATGGTAGGGCGTCTCGCGACCAAGTTCCGGCACGCTGATGATCTTGCCCAGCAAGAGATTGTGTGCGTAGGCGCCGCCCTCGGACACGTCCAGCAGGCTGACCGGGGACAGAAACAGGTTGTTGTCCACCACGAACGTCCCGTGGTCCACTTCGACGAACAAATCCTGGCCGGCGTTGTCGTGGAAGAGGTTTCGCGAGACGCGGGTGCCTTGGGCCATCCAGTCGAGCCAGAGTCCGAGGCAGGTGCGATAGATGTGGTTGTTGCTGATCTCGACGTCGATGGCGGCGTGGAACTTGATTCCCGCCATCTCGGCGCCGGTGAACAGCCGCCGGACGTGAATGTCGTGGATGGTGTTTCCGGTGACGACGCTGCCGATGGGGCCGAGGCTGCCGACGATGCCCGCCTGTTCGCAGTGCGAAATGGTGTTATTGCGGACGACGTGGCGGCCGACGGTTTCCATGTTCCAGCCGTTTTTCAGGGCCCGCTCGATCGTCTTGACGTAGCCTTCGGCGGTATCGGCGGACGTGTTGTCCCACTGGTCGCCGTATTTCCCCAGCGCGATGCCCGAGCAAACCGAGTGGCTGATCACGTTGTTCTCGATGATCCAGCCCTTGCTCCAGTGCGTGCCCACCAGTCCGATCTGCTCGGCGGTGGGCGGGGCCCAGGGCGTGGCCGCGTGGCGCATGGTGAAGCCGCGGACGGTGAGGTAGTTCACGCCCGGCTTGTCCGGATAGAACACGGTCCGTCGCGCGTTGATCTCGACCAGTTGCCCGTTGGGGTCGACCCCGGGGAACTGCGCCCAGATCGTCGTCGCGTCCTTGTCCACCCGGGCGAACCAGAGCGGGGTGGCTCCCGCGGGCTTGAGGACGTCGTCGAGTGTGGCCGCCTCGATCAGCCAGTCGCCATTGAGGTAGACCGCGCCGGTGTGATGCTCTCGGCCCTTGGGATTGAACCAGTCGCCGTGGATGAGGTCGCCGTAGGGATTGAAGCCGCCGAAGAAGGAATTCGGCAGCGTGACCTTCCAGACGTCGCCCTGGACCTTGACCCAGTTCTTGACGACCTCCGACCCTTTGATCTCGACCTTTTCGCCCGGCGCCGCCTGGTAGACGATGCGTTTCTCGTCGGACGTGCCGCCGCGCGGCGGGGCAATGCGTTCGCGGTAAACGCCTTCGTGCACGGTGATCGCGTCGCCCGGCTGTGCCAGGTCCGCGGCGTGCTGGATCGTGCGAAGCGGAGCGGTCTGCGTGCCGGGGTTGGCGTCGTTGCCGCTTGGGGCGACGTGCAACTCGGCGGCATGAACCGCGGCCGGTGCGAGCAGGAGTATTGCGGCGGCGCCGGCCAGGAGCGTGTGTCTCGTTGTCTTGTTCATTGGGAGATCCTCTCTCGTGGCAGGAAGGTGGATGGAAGGGCTGTAGCGTCACTTTGCAGCCGCTTCGACAATGGCGATTTCCTCCGCCGTAAGGCCGTACAGGTCGTACACCAGCCGGTCAATCTCGGCGTCCGTGGCGTCGATCTGCCGCTGGATAACGGTCTTCTGCGCCTCCGACTTCGCGGCGGCAAGCTGCTTGTGCAGGGCCAGCATCGCTTCGACCATTTTGACCATGCGGTCATGCGTGGCTCTGCCGACCGAGTTCGCCGAGTCGGGCGTGCGAATAGGCAGCAGTTCGATGTATTGCCGGTTCAAGGCCAGATAACCACCACGAAACGGCGTGCTGCTGGCTCTAATCACGCTGCTCAGCAGCTTTGAATTGAGAAGTCCGAGAAGAAAAAACGGAGAGAAGTCAACGCCCTCATTTACCGCAATTCCGTATCCACCACCGCCGCCTCCACCACTGCCGACAAAGTAATAGTGCCCCTCGAAATCCGCGGCGAAACAGCTTCCAGTGGCAAGTGAGGGCGAGACAATCTTCGGCGTGCCAAATCGTGTATGGTTCTTCTTGTAGACGTAGCCATACCATTCGTGTCCCATGCGTCCTTTGTTCCTGCTGGCAAGCCTCTCGCGGTTCACTGCCAGGTACTTCCAGGTCAGTGGATACTCGCGTTTATAGTCCTCTTAGTCGATCAGGACGGACTTCCCCCTTCTAGTCGCATAGGGGAAGACAAGCCGCTTTGTAACGCCAGTCAAACGGTATCGACGGATATTCAACGACCCCTTCAACAGGGGCTTTAGGTGGCCGTCTTCGAGCCAGTGTTGCGATTTTGTGGCCTTGGACTCACAGAGTACGCGATTGCCTTCTTTCCGAATTTCGTTCAAGATGAATACATCGTCGGCATCGGTCTGTAGACCGACAAACAACCGTGCAACATCACCGAGCTTGACAGGCATTCGCGCCAGCCTTTCCAAGAGCGCAGTCCCTTGGCCGACGGCGAAATTCCATTCAGAAGCGCCTACCCTCTTTGCCTTGACCCTTCTCTCAATGGACGCACCACTTGTACGCCAGGCGGCAAGGTCGGGAGCCTTGACGAAACGACACTCTCTCGTCGGTGACTTATCCAGAAACACGAGAGTGGTGTACGTTGTTGCGCCGTCGAACACCTGTTGGTCTCCGAAGTGCACGACGTGTGACAAATGCCGTCCGTCCGCTATGACGGAACGAATAGGCTCGCCGTACTTCGCATTGAAAAACTTGTGGGGGCAAATGAAGCCCAGACGTCCACCCGCGTTCAATAGCTGCAGACCACGTTCCAGAAACACAACATAGATGTCGTAGTTACCCCCGCGGGCAGCCCGATACAGTTCCTTGTAGACTTCCACTTCGAGTGGTGCCCATTCCTTCATGGTTTGGATTCGGATATATGGCGGATTCCCGATGACGCAATCAAAGCCGCCAGTCTTCATGACCTCCGGAAAACCTTGTTTCCAGTCGAGAGGGTTGACCCGCCTCCTTTCGTTCGGGTCGAGAATCAACTTGCCTGTGAAGTAGTCCGGACCGATAAGGGAGTTGCCGCACTTGACGTTATCGGAGAGGTTTGGCAAGGCGCGGTCGTGAAAAAGCCTCTGTTGTTCGGTTACGGTCTGGTCGGTCTCGCCCTCCAAGACCTTCAAGAGCAATGACAGCTTGGTCACTTCCACGGCCTGCGCGTCGATGTCCACCCCGAAAACGTGCGTTGTCAAGATACGCTTCTTCTCGCCAATCGTCAGCCGCCAGTGCGAATTGTGCGGGTCCTTGCAGACGGCCTTCCTGTGTCGTCCCGGGTTGTGCTCGCCGTACCATTTCTGACAATGGTCCAAGAGACACTGGTACGCGCCCAGCAGAAACGATCCCGATCCGCACGCCATGTCCAAAACCCGCAACGGCTGTTTCCCATTGCGCAGTCCGGCCAGTTGCATGGGGCTTCGGCCCTCAATCTGCCGTCCGACCGTCTGCTCGACGATGTAATCGACGATGTACTTGGGCGTGTAGTAGACGCCGCCGGCCTTGCGGACCTCGGGCTTCTCCTCGACCTTTGCCTGGTGGCCGGCCGTCAGGCGGATCACCTTTCCCAAGAAACGCTCGTAGACGGTGCCGAGGATTTCGACGGGCATGACGCCGAAATGATAGGGCGACCCGTGCTCGAAGTAGAGGCCTTGCAGGATCGGCCTAAAGACCTTGTCATCGACCGCGAGCTTGGGCGTGATCCGGTCCGGCTCCTCGTCCGTGTCTTGTTCCTTCTGGAAGTGGAACAGGCCGGAATTGTATTTTTCGTCGGCCTTACGGCACAGGTCGCGCATGAAACGAGCGTAGACGTCGTCTCGCTCGCACAGCTTGAGAAGTTGGTCGCTGGGTTCGAGCCGCCGATCTTCCGCCATGCGAAGAAACACCACCCGGTCGATCGTCGATTGCACGGCGGCGTTCAGGTCATCGGACGAGAGATCTCTGTTCCGAAGGGCGACGTTTCGGGCCAGCACGTCCCGCCAGCCCTCGATTTCCTTCAAGAATTCCGCGTCCACTTCCGACGTGCCGCGTTTTCGCTTGGACGCGGCGTACTGGTCGAACGCCCCGGACCAGACGGCTTCGCGGGAGAGAAGGTCCCATAATCCCCGCCAGCGGTCGGGGTACTCCTCGCAGCGGAAGTAAAAGACCCTTGCGCGACTGGCCTTGTCGCTTTGCCGCGGGCGGACCGTGCAGTCGTATACGGCCATCTCCTCAAAGTCGGTCAAAATGGACAGGGCAAGCTTGGCACTCCATCCGTAGCGGCGAAGCTGGTAGGCCGGAGCGGGGTCCGCGCCGATGTTGACGCCGCACTTCTTGGCTTCGGCGTAAAACTTGGGCAAGGTCCCCACGCGAAAGGTGTAATCCGGGGCCTTCTGCTGGCCCTCCACATCCAGGCTGTCTTCGGCAACGACTTCGCGGTACTGCGGCGCGATCATCGCCACGTTCCGCATGTCCCAGCCCAGTGCCTCGAAGAACGGGTCGATCAGCGATTGCCGAACGTGGGCTTCCTTGACGCCCGGGGCGTGAAACGTCCGCCGGTTGGTCTCGAAATATCGGCACAGCGTCGCGACTTCGTCCTTGCCCTGCTCAAAGGTTTTGCTCATGCTTCACCTCATCCAAGCCGGCATCTTATCATCGCTCACGGCGGCTGACAAGCAGCCGGGGGCGCCCCGGGCTTCCTCGCCGACGCCGCGCGTCAAGATTCGGTCTAATCCCCCTCCTTCTCCACCCGCGCAAGCTCGAACCGCGGTCGCTCGCGCATCTCGATGGCGGCGTGACGATAGAACGGATAGACGCTCCACTCGACGCACGCCAGAACGTCCGGGCGGCCGTCGCCGTCGAGGTCGCCGACCCAGGGTTGCGGGCCGTGGCTGGTTACGACGATCGGCTCGCCGAAACAACAAAACGCTCTCGGCTCGTCGAAGTCCGGGCGGGTTTTGTCGCCGATGTTGCGCAACAGAAAGATGCTCCCGTGGCTCGGCGCGCCGGCGCAACTGTACACCAGGTCCACCAGCCCGTCGCCGTCCCAGTCCACCGGCCGGTACGATTCGGTCCAGTGATTGCTCCGGCCGACGACGGTCTCGTCGATGGGGCGTCCATCGGGCAGCTTCAAGACTCGCTCGCGCTTGAGTCGAAGCGTCCCCTCGCCGTCGCGGTACTGGACGAACAGCACCGCTTGCCGCGTTTGACCGTCGGCGGTGATCATGTCCGGGAGCCCGTCGCCGTTATAGTCCGCAAACGCCACTCCCGTCCGCCAAAAGAACGGCTGATCCTTTTCGACCGGATAGACCACGTCGGGCTGGGCGGTGAGCCGGGCGGTCGCGGCGAGTTGCTCGGGCGAGTCGGGAAAACCGTCGCAAATCACCTGGCGCCGCGGCCCGAACTTCGGCTCCGCCCGCGTGCCGACGTTCTTGTACCAGAAAATGCGGTTCGTCTCGTTGGGCAACATCAGGTCGGGCAGACCGTCGGCGTCCCAGTCGACGTACGCCGGATACGAGTAGCCCATGTTGTGCCAGTGCTTCCCGCCGAGAATCTGATCCCGCAGCAGCCGAATCGGCTTGCCCTCGGAGAGGATCGGCTGGGCCTCGTCCAAGGCCGGGGATTCGCGCGTGCCCCGGTTGATCAGAATCTTCGGCCAGCCGTAGCCGTCGCCGGTCAACAGATCGAGGTCGCCGTCGCCGTCCCAGTCGCAGAACTGCGGCCAGCACTGATCGCTTAGGGCGACCACGGCGGACTCGGACTCGGCGCGCCCGAACCGCTTGAACCGGCGCTGCCCGTCGGGCTCGACCGTTTGCTCGTAGAACGAGACGTTCTGAAAGGTGTCGTGCTGGACGAGCAGGCCGCGGCGCTCGCCGTCGCGGACCGCGGCCAGGTTCGTGCACCGCGCGGCGTCGACGCCGGCCAGGCGTTGCGGCGGTCCGAACCGGGGCGGGTCGCCGCCGAGATGACGCCGCCAGACGACCGGCCCGCCGCCCAGGCCGTCTTCCGTGTGCGGGGGATCGATTCGCGCAGCGTCGGTGTCCGCGCCCGTGGCGTCGTTTCGCACCACGCTGACCGCGTCGAGCTCGCCGTCGCCGTCGACGTCGAAGAAGCACGTGTCCTTGCCGACGTCCAGCGGAACGCCCTTGGCCAGCTCGACCGGCCAGCCCTTGGGGTTCGTATTCTTGAGGTAGAGTTTGCCCACGACGAAGTCGATCGCCCCGTCGCGGTTCAAATCGACCGCGCGGCAGGGCTGCCAGTCGGTCGTCTGCCGCGGGGCGCTGCCGGCGGCCACGAAGATGGGCATCCCGCCCGCGTCGCGCCGGCCCGAGTTGCGGTAGAACAGCAGCCGATCGCTTCCGCTGGGGCAATAGACCACGTCGGGCAATCCGTCGCCGTCGAGATCGGCGACGTCGGCGTACATATAGGTCTTCGTGAAATGCTTGAAGTCGGTCGAGTCCGGCGCGTCGACGTAGCGGATCCGCGTCAAGTCGCCGAACTCGAAGCGCCCGGCGTCGCCCACGCGAGGATAGCAGATGATCCCGTCCCACGGCCAGCCGGGCTGATAGGCGTAGTTCCAACAGCCCACCAGATCGCGGCGGCCGTCGCCCGTCAGGTCGACCAGGCCCGCGAGGTAGGCCATCACGATCGGCCGCGGCTGGCCGGCGTTGTAGCGCAGCAGGTCGCCCGTGCCCAGCAGCGGCGTGAGCTTCTTCGGCTCGCGCGGCGGTCGCCGTTCGACCATCCGGAAGCGAATACGGTACTTCTTGTGCCCGGGCTCGTCGATGACCCATTGCACCCGTCCGCGGTCGCCGTAGCTGAAATCCTCGCTCGGGGCGCACGGCACGCTCCGGCCGGTGGCGACGTCGATCACCTCGATCGAGTTCGGGTCGAGCACGCCCGGCAGCTTGGCCTCGGCGGCCATCCGTCCGAAGTCGATCATCGGGTCCATGGGGACGCGATCGGCGGGCAACTCGGAGGTCACGGCGAGGTCGACGTGATACGCGGCATCAGCCGGCGCGGCGGCCAGCAGTGCCATCGCTGCAAGTAGGGTCAAGCTGCTCATGATTACATCCCGGTAGTTGTCGTAGGCCGCATGAGAACTTGGGGTCAAAGCTGGACCAGTGACTCGCGAAGATCTCAGCCTACCGTGCACAACGAACTCGATCACTGTTCAAGCCCCGACTCTATCCCCATGCCATCACATGGCCATTATACTCCAAGGGCAGGGGGTTCTCCAAGCCCAGGCCGGCCTCTACATGCACGCGGCAACGCGATCGGTCAACCCGGCTCGCCGTGCGGCTCGCTCGATGCGGGTGCGGAGTTCGGCAAGATACTGTTTCCGACAAGCCGCGTCGAAAAGGACCCTGCGGTAGTGCGGCAAGAGTTGGGGAAACTCCGCGCGAAGCAGATCGGCCACGGCGGGCCAAACCCGCGGACGCGGATTCAAAGCGTCAACCCAAATCGTGTCGATCTCCAAGGTCGCTGCCTGCCGGCAAAGGGCATCGATGCTTTCCGGCGTGTCGGAAAGCCCAGGCAATAGCGGGCCGAACATGACGGCCGTTTTCAATCCGATCCGTCGAGCCGTCTTGATCACCTCAAGCCGTCGGCGGACACTGACCGCCCGCGGTTCCCAGAGTTCCCGCAATCGTTCGTCGAGCGTCGTGAGCGTGATTCCAACTCGCACGGGACGGTCGCGGAAGACGTCGAAATCGCGCACCACCAAATCGCTCTTGGTCAGCACGTTGAGCCGGAAGTCCCGTTCGAGCAACAGTTCGCAACAACGGCGAGTCAGCCCGTAGCGGGCCTCGATCGGCTGCCAACCGTCGCACGCGCTGCTGAGAAAGACTTCGCCCGGCTCGGCCCGGCGCAACTGCCGCTTGAGCGTCTCCACGGCGTTGATTTTCACGTCGACGAACGTACCCCACGGCTCGGCGTGCGGGTGAAATCGCTGCATGACCCGCGCGTAGCAGTGGGCGCAGGCATGGGCGCACCCCGTGTAGCAGTTCAACGAATAGTCGCCGATCGAGCAGCGGTTGAGGATCGTCTTGCAGGTGACCTCGCGGACGATGACCTCCTGCTCTACTCCCACGACGTTGCCGGTGAAGTCGTCTCTTTGCGACATGGGTCAAGGTACCATCCTGCGGGGCACATTGGTGATACGCGGCTTAGGATTCGCCCGGAAACGAGTGTCCCCTTTCGCTCCGCGAAAGTAGCGGTCCTTCGCTCCAGCGAAAGGCCAAGGACCGCTACTTTCGCGGAGCGAAAGGCGACAATCATCGATCCGCCGGTCCTTACGTCGGGCCCCCGGGACCGGGATTGCCGTAGAGGTCCACGCTGAAAACCTCGGCTTCGGCCTTCCGCTGGCCGTGCTCGACCGGATGGTTCAGGTCGGCCGAGGATGGATAGCCCAGCGGTGTCATTGCCACCACCTTGACCGGCTTGGGGACGCCCAGCAGGCCCTTTACCTTTGCCTCGTCGAAGGCCCCGATCCAGCAGGTTCCGAGCCCTTCCGCTACAGCGGCCAGCGTCAGGTGATCCAGCGCGATGGCCACGTCCAAATCCACGCTGTTGCCGTAGCCGCCCATGCGTTTGTAGGCCTGCTCCGGAAAGCCGCAACCGACCACAATCACCGGCGCCTCGGCCATCCACATCTGGCCGTTGGCGGCCCGCGCCACTTCCCGGCGAAGAGCGGCATCAGCGACGAAGATGAAATGCCACGGCTGGATATTGCACGCCGACGGCGCCAGTCGCAGCGCCTGACGCATCTGCTCCATCACCGCGGCGGGAATGGGCTTGGCTGCGTAGGACCGGACACTGCGTCGCGTTCGGATTGCATCGAGCACGTTCATGGCCGTGGCTCCTGTCGTCTGACGCATTTCTCCGGGCATCGCCCTGACCGCGGATCCGCCTAGAAGTCGAAGAGATGCAGTGCATCCGGGATGGTGCCCTCCTTGGTCACGAGCCGTGGTTTTTTCTCATCTCCCTCGAAAACAAGGTATTGCATCTTTGCCTGGATGGGCAGCTTCAGGGTATAGGGTTTGCAGTTGGGGATGGCTGCCATCGCCCGCTTCGCCCCTTCGTAGAGGGATTGGCGGGTTTCTTCAAAGGGATAGAGCATGGCCCCTTCGCGGGCAAGGCCCTTTTTCACGGGCACGACGACGCAATGCTCTCCGAAGAAAGTCTTCGCTTCGCGGCAGGTCGCCTCGTCGCCGGTGACCATGATCGGCGGCACGCCGAAATGGCCGGCAACCGCCGCGGTCTGGACCAACTCGCCCGACTCGACGCCGTTGTACCAGTACCGGTTCTCCGCCACACTGTTCTGCGTGTGACAGAGCACGCCGTCCGGCGTGCCCATCATCGCGTGGAACGCCAGCATCACGACGCCGGAGCAACTCTTGTCCAGGCCGATGAACACCTCGGGCCCCCAGGTGCCGGTGACGTATTTCGCTCCCGGCGCCATCAGCTCGGGCAAGAAGGCCCGGTGTCCGTGGCCATCGACGACGATCACTTCGTCGGCGCCGCCGTCGCGCAGGCCCCGCACGACGGCCGCGATGTCGCCCATCAGGAACTCCATCGCCTTCCGCGACCAGCCTTGGGCCGTCGCGGGCGTGTCATTGCGGCACTGCGAGAACTGAAACACCCCGCTGGCGCCCTCCAGGTCGGTCTCCACGTAGATCCTCACCGGGGGCGTGGCCGCGACGGCGACGTCCGTCGTGACCAGCCAACCCAGCACCAACAAGCATCGGATAGCCGTTTGCATCGACATACTTGCACCTCATTCGTCAACAGGACCGCGGATCAACAACTGCCGCATTGTCGCCTTTCGCTCCGCGATAGTAGCGGTTCCTGGCTCCGCGATAGTAGCGGTGTCTTGCTAAGGCATAGTACCGGTTCTTCGCTTCGCGGAAGTGACACTACTTTCGCGGAGCGAAAGGCAGCTACTCCAAGTCGGCCGGATTGATGGCCTGGCCGTCTTGGCGATTGCCCAGGCGGCGGTGCGTCTCGGGATCGATCGTGTAGCTGATCGCCCGGACCGAGCCGTCGCAGAAGACGAAGTTGCACGCGCTGGGGTGGGCGCTGCCGAATCCCCAGTAGTACGTGTAGCCGCGCGTGTCCTGCTTGGGCGGATACTCCAGCGGCGTCCAACGGCAGACGTCGACGTCCTGCCCCTGGTACATGACGCTGTCGTCGCTGGCGTCCAGGCCGCTGGCGTACTGATCCGCGTCGATGTACTTCTCGCCGACGAGATAGGTGTGCGAGGTCCCGTCGGTGACGTCGCGAACCGAGATCCTGCTGCGGAGGAACGACACGCCGGTCGACTTGTCGAACTCCCACGTGCCGCCCTTCCAATCGAACGTCTTCGCCGCCTCAATCGAGTCGGGGCCATAGACGCTGCTGACCGATCGGTCGCCCGCGTTGGCCGCGTAATCGGCGCGGACCATCATCGTGGTGGTTCCCAGATTGCGCGGACGGTAGACGGGGTCTTTCACCCACGGCAGCGCGGCGCTGCCGCGGCGCGTGGGACAGTTCATCGTCGTCAGCGGGATCTGCGCCAGCGCGTCCGCCCGTTGCTTCTGCAAGTCGGTGATGACCTCGGGGTTGCCGTCGGAGGGCATCATGTAGAGCGTCTCTTGCTCCATGTAGGGCAAGATGCTGTAGATCCATCCGCCCGGCTGCTCGATGCCGGGCCCTCGATCCGCGTCGCCCATCCACGAGTAGCCCCAGCCGGCGCCGGGGAAGGCGAGTTGCGCGTCGTGATGGTTGATCATCGCCAGGCCGATCTGCTTCAGATGGTTCTGGCACTGCATCCGCCGCGCGGCTTCCCGCGCGGCCTGCACCGCCGGCAGCAGCAGCGCGATCAAAATGCCGATGATCGCGATCACCACCAACAACTCGACCAGCGTAAAACCGTGTAGGGGCCGGCGAAAGCTATGCTTTCGCTGAGTTTCCACACTTTTTCGACCCCTAACACGGAGACCTTCAGTATGTCCGAGAGTATTGTAGCTTATCGGTCGTTCGTCGGCGTTGACTTG
>JAPLNP010000588.1 GCA_026401055.1 Planctomycetia bacterium | reverse complement strand
GGTGGTCGAGTACCTGCACGAGCACTTCGGCTGCCGAACGCTGTTCGCCACGCACTATCACGAGTTGACCGACCTGGAGAAATCGCTCTCGGGGGGTCCTAACCTCAACGTGGCGGGCCGCGAGTGGCAGGACGAGGTGGTCTTTCTGCATAAGATCGTCGACGGCGCCGCCGATAAGAGCTACGGCATCCACGTAGCCCGGCTGGCCGGCGTGCCGCGCGAGGTGATCGAGCGGTCGAAGGAGATTTTGGCCCAACTGGAGGAGGAGCATCTCGACTCGTCGGGCCGTGCGAAGATCGCCCGTCCCGCGCCGAAGGAGCCGAAGAAAACCCACTTGCAACTCACGCTGTTTGGTCCGGCCGATCATCCGCTGTTGGACGAGCTTCGCGGATTGGACCTGAACAACGTGACGCCGATGGATTCGCTGCGGATGCTCGGGGAGTGGCAAGAGCGGCTGCGGAAAGAGAAGAAGGAAACATGAAAACTCTCTCGTTCCCACGCTCCGAGGCTGTGAGTTTTTGAATTTTCGTTCGTGATAAAACGCGGCAAAACACCATCATGCTCGACAGAAAAACTTTTTTGTGCGACACGCACCAGTGGAGTTCGGATGCCTCCCGCCCCACGGCCGGTCATGCACACGTTTCGTTTGCTTGCCGAGATTGCCTCTCTTTCGCAGATTCCTCGCTATCCGCTCGCCATCGTCGCCTCCGCGCGCAGTTTCACTCCTCTCACGATGTTGTGGACCACGGCATACAGCACCGCCACAGTCCGACATTTTGGTTGCCCTCGCACCGGCATCCACCAAAAACCGCGATTCCGGCACAAGGCATTCACCCATTCCGCCGTCTGACCCCGCAAACGATAAATCGACTTCGCCGCCGCCGTTCCCATCCGCTCTCGCCACGCCGCCACCGCGTCGCTGTCGCCGGGCTTTCGCGCGTAAGGATCCTTGCCCGCCGCCAGTTGCTTTTCTTCCTCCTTCAGCGGCGCATACACGACGCAACCTCGTTCCGCCGCGTCCTCGATCGTTTGCCGCGTCGCAAATCCGCCGTCGACCAACGCCTCCGCCGGCTGACGGTCGTAACGCTCTTCCAGTTGATCCAACATCGGCGGCAACTCCTCGGCGTCGGTTCCGTGGTTCGTCACGTCCACGCCCACGACAATGCCGCTTTCCGTGTCGGTGCTGAACTGAACATTGTAGCCCGGCCGATAACCGCCGTCCGGGAACTTCATCGTGCGCGCTTCGGGATCGGTCGTCGAGGCCCTCGCTTCGGTCGGCTTCCGGCCGCTGGTTTTCGCCGATTTATCCCGCTGTTCCTGCAACTGCTCGCAATGGCGAATGGCTTCCTCGATGCGCCGTTGCCGCTCGTCGGCGGCGCGTTGCCGGGCCGCCTGCCGACGCCGCGACGCGCCCTCCGGCGGTTCGTCGGCCAGTTTTTTCAGGGCTTCGACTTGTTCGCGGGCTTCTTGCAGGCACTGCTCCAATCGCGAACGGCGGCGAAACGACGCCTTGCCGGCCCCGGCCCGCACGCGCATGCCGTCCTGCGCCACGCGATTCATCGTCACCAAGTTTTCGGCCATCAGCGAGCCGACGATCTGCGTGAGCAGTCGGTCCCACTTTTCGCCGCCTTGGGAGCGGAAGTCGGCCAACAGGTGATAGTTCACGGTCACGCCGCCGCAAAGCCACTGGTAGGCGAGGTGCTTTTCACAAAGCCTGGCCACTTCGCGGGCGCTTCCGACTCCGTCGAGTGTTGCAAAAATCCACAGCGCCGTCAGGAGTTTGGGGGCGGTGGCGTCGCGGCCGACGGCTCCCTCGACGGCCTTGATTTCCGACAGCCACGGGCTGAGATCGAGTTTGCCGACGGCGGCCCAGACCATGCGTGCGGGGTGATCGGGTTCGAGCAATTCATCGAGCGATTTCCAGTGCATTTCCACCTGACCCCGGTGAGGCACGCGCAGTCTTGGGGTTCCGCCCGTCGTATGGGTCGCGGCGACTTCGCCGGGGGTAGGGCGGGAAGGCTCGCCTTTATCGAAGAGGGCTGGAGTCATGCTGGTCCTCATGCCAAAACAAAGCAAACAAACCGAGGTCGTCGTGACCTACGGAGGAACATATTAGCGCCCTCGCGTCATAATGGCCAGGGGGCTTAAAAAAATCACACGCTCTCCGTGTGCCGTCCGCGGGAGATTTGGGGTCGGAGCGCACTTGGACATTAACACAACTCATCTATTGACTAAGTGCGG
>JAPLNP010000154.1 GCA_026401055.1 Planctomycetia bacterium | reverse complement strand
CACCTCCCGCAACGTGTTGCGTTCCTGTTTCGACAAGCGCACAATGTACTTCTTCTGCATGGGACACCTCCGTGTTCCACGCAGCTCCCCAAAAAACCGCCCTACGACCAATCCCAATTTTTAGCTGTGACAAAGCACTAGTGCCGCCAGTGTTGTTCAATTTGTTCGAGCGTCTTGCCTTTGGTTTCGGGCACGGCCCGCCACATGACCATGACCAGAACCAGGCAGAACGCGGCGTAGACCCAGAAGGGGAAGCCGCGGTGGAAGTGTTCGACCAGCCAGGGGTCGTCGTTCATCATGGGGAACGTCTGGGAGACGACGAGGTTGGCCGTCCAGAGGGCCACGGTGGCGATACCCATCGCCCGGCCCCGGATCTTCGTCGGGAAGATTTCGGTGAGGATCACCCAGGTGACCGGACCGACCGACAAGGCGAAGCAGGCGATGTAACCCAGCACGAACACCAGCGCCCACGCGCCGGCCGAATGGAGGTAGAACGCCAGCCCCAAGGCCGCCAGCGACACACTCATGCCCGCCGCGCCGAGGACCATCAGCGGCTTGCGGCCGACTTTGTCGACCGTCCAGATCGCCACGACCGTGAAGCTGAGGTTGATCGCGCCGACCAGCACCGTCCAAAGCAGGGCCTGGTTCGTCTCGACGCCGGTTCGTTTGAAGATCTCCGGCCCGTAGTAAAGCATCACGTTGATGCCGGTGACCTGCTGGAGCACCGCCAGCGCCAGGCCGATCATCATCGCCACGCGAATGCCCGGCCTCACAAGCTCGGCCAGCGAACCCGACTCTTGGCCGAGCGTTTCCTGGATTTCGGCCATGGCCGCCTGGGCGTTGTCCGAACCGTCGACCCGGGTGAGAATATGTTCTGCCTCGTCGGCGCGGCCTTGTTTCACGAGCCATCGCGGGCTCTCGGGCACGAAGGCCAGCAACACCCGGAGCAGCGTGGCCGGCAGGGCCCCGGAACCGAACATCCACCGCCAGCCGTGGAGCACGTTCCACGCCTGTGCCCCGGCTGCCCCGCTGTCGGCGTCCACCGTCGCCCCGTACTCGGCGATGAAGTAGTTGACGAAGTAGACCAGCAACATGCCGAAGATGATGGCGAACTGATTGACCGAGACCATGCGTCCGCGGATCCGCGCGGGGCTGATCTCCGCGATGTACATGGGGCTGGTCATCGACGCGGCCCCCACGCCCACGCCGCCGACGATGCGGAAGAGGATGAACTCCGTCAGGGTGCGCGGGATCGCCGTGCCGATGGCCGAGACGAGGAAGAGAATCGCCGAAACGACCAGCACGCCGCGGCGTCCGAAACGGTCGCTGGCCATGCCGGCCACCGCCGCGCCGAGCACGCAGCCGGCCAGCGCGCTGCTGGCGGCCCAGCCCGTCCATGTCGAATCGAGTTGGAACCTCGTCTCCAGAAACCCGATTGCGCCGCTGACGACCGCCGTGTCGTAGCCGAACAGCAGTCCGCCGAGTGTTGCGACGAGGCACACCAGCACCAGGTATCGGATGCTGCCCGATGCGTTGTCGCTGGGCGTGACCGTGGGAGTTGTCATGCTTTGGCTCCAGCCGGGGATGCTGTCAGTTTGTTGGGGGAGGTGAATCCGTCGCCGACCATCGGTGCGGTGGCACGCCCTGAGGAACGAAGGGCGTGGTCGCCGCAAAACCACGCCCTTCGTTCCTCAGAGCGTGCCACCCTTCAGCATCACATGTCTTGTTCGTCAAAACCCATCCGTTGCGAGCTCAATTGCCGCTGTCCCGCAGGGCGCGGAACATGGCCAGGACATTTTCGATGGGCACGTTGCCCTGGATGTTGTGGATCGCGTTGAAGACGAACCCGCCGCCGTCGTTGAAAACCTCGATTCGCTCGCGAACCTCGCGATAGACGTCGTCCGGCGTGCCGAAGGCCATGGTCTTCTGCGTGTCGACCCCGCCGCCCCAGAACACCAAGTCCCGGCCGAACTCGGCCTTGAGCCGCCGCGGGTCCATCTTCGCCGCCGAACACTGCACCGGATTGAGAATGTCGAAACCCGCTTCGATGAAGTCCGGCAACAGGTCCCAAACGCTCCCGCAGGAGTGGATGAACGTCTTCCACGAGCTTCGCTCGTGGATCAGGTCGTTGATCCGCTTGTGGTACGGCTTGAACAACTCGCGGTACGCGCCGACCGACATGAACAAGCCCGTCTGCATCCCGAAGTCGGTCCCCGTCACCACCGCCACCTGCACCGCGTCGCCCAACAGGTCGATGATGGTCTGGAGGTTCTGCTGGGCGATCTCGCATTGTCGCTCGAACACGGCGTGTACGTAATCGCGCCGCGTGGCGGTCGACACGTACCACTCCGAAATGTCGCGGATGCCTCGCGGGTGTTCGAGAAAGGGAGCCGGCACCACGGCGATGTCGCCGAAGGCCGTGCCGGGAGTGGCGATACTCGCCCCGTACTGGGTCCGATGGTCGAACCACCGTCGCGTCCGCTCGTAGAACGCGACGTCCTCGCCATCCAACAGGGCGAACTCCTCGCAGTTGTCGGCCGGATCGAGCCGCCCCTCGTCGATCGGGTCCTGGCGGACGATTGCGTCGAAGAACCGGCCGCCCTTGGGCATCCGCCCCGACGGCGCCGCGGACGTGTTGCCCCCGGGATAGGCGAGCAAATCCCCGGTGGCCGGGTCGACGGTCGTGTTGAAGCTCCGCGGCACCAGCACCTCGGTGCCGTCGAAAAGCGTAAACGGCTTCCAATCGGTCGTGTCCGTGCCGAAAAGGCTCTTGCGCGTCAGGACCCCGACGACGTCGATGCCCAGCGCCTCGCGCAACTCGTCGTCGATCTCGCCGAGCATCTGGTAAGGCTCGCATATCTTCACGCGCCAGTCGGGGTCGCCCAGCACCGCCTTGCGCAGCTTGTCGACGATCGAGGCGTGCATGCCCGTGATCCACGTCGCGCCGAAATCGACGCACACCCGGTCGGGCTGCCGATGCTCCAGCGTGGCGGCCAAACGCTCTCGTCCGGTCATCGCGGTAGGGACTCCTGCTACGTGCAAAGCGGTGCGTTCCGAGCCGCGCCCGTCAGGAAGCGGCAAACCGCTCCCTCACGGTCGCGGCTCGGTTTGTAGGCGGCATGCCGCTATTTCGACTTCATGGGGATGTCGATCCGGTTCGTGCCCGGCTCGATCGTAAAACGCAGATCGCTCCGCTGTTTCGTGCCGTATCGGGTGGGCGTCAAGAGCGGGCCGGGCATGGGCGGGGAACCGGGCGGCGGCTCGCGGCTCGGGCCCGTCGCCACCACCGTCACAACGTATTTCCCCGAACGAATCCCCCGGGTGCTGCCCGTCTTCAACGCATACGTTCCGTCGGGCGCAACCCTGGCCTGGGCAGCCGGACCGCCGGCCTCGGGATAGAACGAAACGGTACACGTCCCGTTGCCGAGATCCAAGGGCTTGCCGTCCATCGTGATCGTGCCCGTCACCGACGAGTCCAGCGACGAGCCGCACCCGCCGACCGCCAAACCGAACACCGCCGCCACGATGGCGACCGCTCGCCGAAAATACTTCTGCCGGTTCATGGTCTCCCCCGCCTCTTCCGGAGCAACGCACGGTTCCTTACGAACGGGTGGCACGCCCCTGAGCGCAGCGAAGGGCGTGGTTTGCGTCCCCACCACGCCCTTCGTTCCTCAGGGCGTGCCACCCATTTGTTCAACTGTTGTCGAGCAATTCCTCACGGCGCCTCGACGGTCTCGCCTTTGGCCTTGGTGCTCAGGGCCCGATAAAGCATGTAATCGATCTCCTCGCCCAGCGGCCGGACCGAGCCATCGACGAAACAGAACTGGGCCACGCCCGGGTGCAGACTGCGAAACGAGATCACGTTCCACCAGTCAAGAGGCGTCGGCGGGTCGGGAAAGTAGTTCAGCGGCGCGTGACAACTGGCGTAGTCCCCGTTGGCGTAGTACGCGACCGAGTGATAGTTCGCCGCCGGCACGTCTTCGCCCACCATCAGCGTGCTGCTCGTCCCATCGCGGACGTCCGCGATGCGGATCGGCTCCTGGTAGTTGTTGCGGTAGAAAATGCCGTTGCAGCCGACCGTGTAGTGCGTGTCGGGCTCGGTCCCCTGGTGGACGCTCGACGGTCCGCCCATCCGCGTGTCGCCGATGACGCCCTTGTAGTTCGTCAGCGCCACCTCGACGCCGCCCCACCGGTACTCCGTGGTCGAGTTCTTCGTCGCCGAGTCGTCCGTGGGACAATGAAGAAACGCGCACTGCGTCCGCATCGCCACGCGGCACTCGACTCGCCCCATCCCCTGGCCGCTGAGCGCCTCGCCACTGAGCATCGCGCCGCTAAAGCCCGGAACAAACTGCTCGTAAAGATCTTCCTGTTCGAGAAACGGCAGCGTGCTCGTGATCCACCCCTTGCCGCTCGTGCCCACCGTCGGCCGCGGGCCCTCGGTCCAGGGGCCGATGCTGATCGGGAACACCCCGTGCGCCGAGATGTAGCCGTGCAGCCCCAACCCGAACTGCTTGAGATGGTTCGAGCATTGCATCCGCCGGGCGGCCTCCCTCGCGGCCTGCACCGCCGGCAGCAGAAGCGCGATCAGGATCCCGATGATCGCAATGACCACCAGGAGTTCCACGAGCGTAAACCCGCGCGCGGCGCCGCGGGTAACTCCGGCCGTGCGTTTCATGGCTCCTGCCTCCACGCGGTGGGCGAGTGACGCGACACGAATCACGATCAGAACGATCGGATGATCCCTAATTCTCGCCAATCCGCCGAAAACGTGCCATGGCCCTGCGTCGCTAAACCATGCACAAAATTCGCATTTCGGGTGTACGATGGGGGGGTTCTGATGCTAAAATGAACGTCCAGCCATGAACGGACTTCCCCCACCGCCCACCGCCAACGGCCGACTGGAGCTTACTTACCTCTACGGCGGGGTAGTTCAATACCGCGCCGGCGAGACGCTCAGGCCGCGGGTCCTGAACGACTACGAACTGGTCCTGATTCTCGAAGGGTAGGTCGCCTACCGGGTGGATCGACACGAAGAAATAAAGGGGACGGGCGCATATATTGGGTGGTTCGGGTTGATTAAGAAGTGTTTCGCCCGACGTGTGGCGATACGCGATCCTGATCCTTCTCCGCCCGGAAACCCTCCTTTCGCCCCACGCCCGACGGAGAGTACGAGACACCACTCCACCGGACGCGGCTCTCGCAGTTGGAGGCGTAACCGAAGCCTTGCCAAAGGCACCCAGCCTCCTCAATACACGCGACTGTCCCCTTTCTTGTCGAAATAGCGTCGCCGGAAGTGCAGCGATACGTTGACCAGGCCGATCATCACCGGCACCTCAACCAGCGGACCAATGACCGCCGCGAAGGCCGCTCCGTGATGGATCGTGAACACGGCCACTGCCACGGCAATGGCCAACTCGAAGTTGTTGCTCGCGGCGGTAAACGACAACGTGGCCGTCTTAGCGTAGTCCGCTCCGGCCATCCGTCCCATGAAGAAGCTGACCAGGAACATGACGATGAAGTAGACCAACAGCGGCACCGCAATCATCACCACGTCGAACGGAATGCGCACAATCTGGTCGCCCTTGAGGCTGAACATCACCAGGATCGTGAACAGCAGGGCCACGAGCGTGACGGGGCTGATCTTTGGGATGAAGGTCTGCTCATACCACGTGCGCCCCTTGAGGTTCAGCAGGACCACGCGAGTCAGCAAGCCCGCCACGAACGGAATCCCCAGGTAGATGAAGACGCTTTGAGCAATTTGCCCCATGCTCACCTGGACCACCTTGCCCTCCAGCCCCAAGAGCGGCGGCAGCCAGGTGATGAACACCCAGGCATACACGCTGTAGAAGAACACTTGGAACAGGCTGTTGAACGCGACCAGCCCGGCCGCGTACTCAGTGTCGCCTTTCGCCAGATCATTCCACACAATGACCATCGCAATGCAGCGGGCCAGTCCGATCAGGATCAGCCCCGTCATGTACTGCATGAATTTGGGGTCGTCGCCCAGGAAGGCCGGGAACAGGAACCCCATGAACCCGATGGCCAGCAGGAACATCAGGATCGGTCCAATCACCCAGTTCTGCACGAGCGACAACCCCAGCACCTTCCAGTCGCGAAACACGTCGCCGAGTTCTTCGTACTTCACCTTGGCCAACGGCGGATACATCATCAGGATCAGGCCGACGGCGATCGGGATGTTCGTCGTGTCGACCTGAAACCGGTTGATGAAGGACTCCACGCCCGGGACCAGATACCCGGCGGCGACGCCGACCGCCATGGCGAGAAAGATCCAGAGCGTCAGGTATCGATCCAGGAAGGAGAGTTTTTTGGCGGCGCCGTCGGTCATGGGGATGGACTCCGTTTGATGGGGGATTGCGTCGATGGGTTCTGGGCAGCGTCTCGCAGCGCGAGCGATCAGCTCCGTGTCTGCCGTTTGCAGAGCGTCTCCCGCTTGAGTCTGAGGATTTTTCCGAGCCGCGCGGCGTCCTCTTGGACCTGTGGGTCGGCGGCGAGGGATTCACGCACCCAGGCCAGCGCGGCCGCGGCGGCGTTTGTCGAGTCTTGCTCGGCGAGGCGGTAGTAGACCCAGCGGCCGTTCTTCCGGCTCTCAACCAACCTGGCTTGCCCGAGGATCGACATGTGCTTCGAGACGGTAGAGGGGGCCAATTGAAGCAGCTCGATCATCTGGCAGACGCACAGTTCACGCCCCCGCAGCGCCAGCAGCGCCCGAAGCCGGTTTTCGTCCGCCAGGGCTTTCGCCACGGTGAGGAAGTCTCGCATGTGAGATCCTTCGTCATTTCGCCACATGACGAATCATTGTAATGCCTTGTCGGCGATCGGCAAGACGTGCGTTCGCGAAAGGACGTCGTCCCTACGGCAGGGGGGGGCCATTTTCTGGCTTGGTGGCCAAGGATCGCGTCGCGGGAGATCGCTTGACAGATTTGGCCAATTGGCTAAACTAGCAATAATGTGTGGCCGATAATCAGTATGCCGTGGAGAACGAACCCTCTCCTGATGGGGATAGGCCCGAAAACTGCGGTTGCAGTAGGTGCCAATTTGGCTAAACTACCAAATACCTCCCGCCGATAGGAACCACTGATGGACGCAAAGACGCAAGCCAAGTACGAAGCGCGGGCGAAGATCATCAAGGCCATGGCGCACCCGGCGCGGCTGTTCATCGTCGATGAACTCTCGAAGAACGGCGAACGGTGTGTCTGCAAGCTGACGGAGATGGTCGGTACCGACATGTCGACCGTTTCGCGTCACCTGGCCGTGCTCAAGAACGCCGGCATTATCGAGGATGAGAAACGCGGAGCACAGGTGTATTACCGTCTGCGGGTGCGGTGCGTGTTGGACTTCTTTGAGTGCGTGGAGTCGGTGATGAAGTGCAACGCGAGCGACCAACAAAAGCTCCTGGTGTCGTAGGGGTTGACGCAAGGTCCGTTTTTTTGGCGGAGAGTCTTGGTGACTTTGCCAAATGGCAATAGGGGAGTTGCCGCGGGGATTGCCTCCCGCCGACGAGCCGCAAGCGATCCGCCGTGGAACAACTCGTCGGCGCGGTCGTGCTGTTTCCGACGTTGCACTGGGGTTGAGCGACGCAGCCGTTCACACGCGCTCTTGTTGAGGATGTGTCATGTCAGAGTATCTCGAAACGACGATTGACAAATTCATTTTCCGCGTCGCCGCCGACCGCCTTTACAGTTCCGACGGCATGTGGGCGTTCCGGGTCGAGTCGCGGGGGAGCGGACGGGTGCGCATCGGACTAACCGACTACCTCCAGCAACTCAACGGCGATGTGGCCTTCGTTCACGTCAAGCCCGTTGGGACTGAACTTGCCGTCGGGGATGAGGTCGCGGAGTTGGAGACGATCAAGGCGATCGTCGGCCTGTGTTCGCCGGTCAGCGGAAGAGTGGTCGAAGTCAATCCGGACCTCGATCTCAGCCCGGAAATTGTCAATCAGGAGCCCTACGGCAAGGGCTGGCTGGCGGTCATCGAAGCCGCGGACTGGGAAGTGGATCGCGCGAAGCTGCTCGATCCGCGGGCATACCTGTCGGCGATGCAGTCCCAAGCGCGAGAAGAGTTGAAGAAGGAATGAGCCGAACCGCAACCTATCACACGACCGTCCGCTGGAAAGGCGAGCACTGGGGCCACCTGGTCATGGGCAACGGCCCGGAGATGGATTTCTCCGCGCCGCCCGACGCGCACGGGTTTCCCGACGTCTTCACGCCCGAGGACGCCTACGTGGCTGCCGCCAACACCTGCGTGATGATGATGTTCATCTGGGCTGCCGAACGGTTCAAGATCAAGCTGCTCTCCTACGAGTGCCGGACGGAGGGGACGAAGCTCGTCGAACTGGACCGGACCGAAATCTTCACCCGACTGCACTTCCGCCCGCTGATTCGCGTGGCGGCGGATGGCGATAAGCCGGAGGTCGTCGAGTCGCGGGTGCGACGCGCGCTTCAATCGGCCCGAAAGTACAGCCTCGTTGCCAATTCGGTGAAATCGGAAATCGTGATCGAACCGGAAATCTCTATCGAGGAGTGACGGACATGCTGTTGATTCAAGTGCTCGGAACGGGATGCACAAGATGCAAGACGCTGCACGAGACGGTCAAAAAGGCCGTCCAGGAAACGGGCGTCGATGCCCTGGTCGAGAAGGTTGAGGACATCCAGCAGATCATGGCCTTCGAGATCCTGATGACGCCGGCACTGGTCATCAACGGCGAGGTGAAGATTGCCGGCAGGGTGCCGAACGTCGAGGAAGTCAAGAAGCTGATTATCGCGGCCAAGGCAGCCTGACCACGGTTCATGCGAGAGGAAACCTCGGATGGGTAATAGCGATCAACCTCGGGCAGTTCTGGTGATCCCGTGCAGCGGTGTCGGCAAGGTCCATGGCCTGATTAGCCGTGAAGCGGTCTACCGCGTGACCGACGACCTGTTGCCTGGGCGGGCGGACACCGTCTGCCTGGCTCTGCTGGTGACGGGCGACGCCGAGACCAGGCGGAAGGTTCAAGAGACTCCGTGCGTTACCTTGGACGGATGCCCGAAACTCTGTGCCTTGAAGAACGTCGAGCTCTCGGGCGGGAAGATCGCCGAAGGGATACGGGTTTACGACGCGATGAAACGCCATCGTGGCGCGACGTTCGGGACCGCGACGGAGTTGAGCCCGGAAGGCTGGGCAGTGGTTGACGAGCTGGCCGCCGAGGTCGCGCAAATCGCCAAGCGGCCGGACACGGTTTGAGGAGACAGTCATGACGGACGCATTCTCGAAAGTCGGCATCATCTCCTGCAGCGGCGAGGAGATTCCCGAGGGCACCGTCGCGCGGCAGGCGGTCCGCCGGGTGCTGGAGGCGCTGCGACCGCAACAGACGGTGACCTTGTGTCTACCGCTGTTCTTGGCGGGCGAAGAGGGAGAACGCCGTTTTGCCCGCGAACACCCCACGATCACCGTGGACGGTTGCTCGAAGCTCTGCGCCAAACGGGGAACGGAGAAGTACAGCGGCCAAGTGAGCGCGTCGCTGGTTGTAAGCGACATCTTGGGCGACCGAGCAAGAGGATGCCGCCGTTCGACCCGCAGCGAGGACAAGGCCGACGAAGAGGCCGCGTGGCTGGTGGCCGAACGTATCGCGTCCGAGGTCGATGCCCTGGCGGGTTCGGAAGTCGGCGGAGAGCCGAACGACTCGCCGGCGGCCGGCGCCGCCCGCTGCGCCTGCGGCGGCCCGTCGCGGGAGGGAGAACTCAGGATCAAGGGTAAGTCGGTCGCAATCGCCGGCCTCCCGCTGATCTTCCAGCATCTCCAGAAGAAAGGGCTGGCTCCGGGCGAGGATTGCGGCGACGTGCTGCTGAAGACGGTCAGAGTCTATCATTTCATCGACGCTCACGAGGAAGCGGACTATCGCAGTGCCCTGGTGGCGGCCTATCAAACGCACTGTCAACAGCAGCCGCAAAGCTGGAAGGCGTGAAAGGAATATCGGCATGGATCTCAAGAACGCGGTGGCGGTGAGCCTGATTTCGCTCGTCTCGGCAACCATCGTTGTGCTGATCGCCCGATCGCTCGACTCGCAGGCGGCGGCGCGGCTGGAGCCGCAATTGGCCGAGATCGCCGGCGAACTCCGGGCGATACGAGAGGGCGGTGGAATCGCCGCGCCCTCGGGCGAGACGGCCTCGGCGGTCAAGAACGGCCTGGTGGTCTACTACTTCCACGGCAACATGCGTTGTCCGACCTGTCGCTCGATCGAGTCGCAGACGCACGAGACCGTCCAAGCGGACTTCGCTTCGGAGGTGGACAGCGGGGAAATCGTCTGGAAGATCCTCAACTATGAGACGCCCTCCGGCGAGCCGCTCGGGAAGAAATTCGAGGTCATACAGCCGGTCGTCGTGCTGGCGCGGATGAAGGACGGACAGATGGCCGAGTGGAAGCGGCTCGACCGGGTTTGGGCGCTGGAGGGCGATAAGCCGGCCTTCCGGCAGTACCTTCGCGGCCAAATCGCCGGGATGCTCGAAAGCGGCGTGCAGCCCGCGGGGACGGCCGAAGTTGTCGCCCCGACGCTCGGGCCAACGCCGGATATTCCGCTTCCCGGTGCGGCGCCAAGCGACGACGCACCGCCCTCCTTGCCCGTTCTTCCCGTGCCGACGCCAGGGAGTTAACCGACCAGACAGGCAAAGAGATGAACAGAATCACAAGACGTCGGATGATGTCCGTGGCGGGCCTGTCTTTGGGCGGCGGGATCGTTGCTTCCCAGAGCGGCCGCAATGAAATCTCCCGTTTGGAGGCACCGGCTTCTGACGATGCTTCGCGGGCCCCCAAGGACCCCCGGCCGCGATACGTTCCGATTGCCCCGGAGGAAGCGGCGGCGCGTGCCTACCAAGTCTTCCCCGAAGGCGGTTGCATGTACGCCGCGGTCAAGAGCATCGTGACGTTGGTCTCCGAGAAAGACGCGGCGGCGGTCCCTCCCGTTTTCCTGGACATGTTCAAGTATGGGTCAGGCGGATGCGGCAAATGGGGGGCGCTCTGCGGCGCGTGCAACGGCAGCGCCGCCGTCATCGGGCTGTTCCATCAAGAGGCCGCGGTGCGTGATGGTTTGATCGGCCAGTTGTTTCGCTGGTACGAGACGGCCTCGCTGCCGGAGTTCACGCCTCCCGGCGGAAAGGCAGGCGATTTCCCACGGTCTTCGGCAAGCTCGGTGCTGTGCCATGTTTCGGTGAATCGCTGGTGCAAGAAGGCGGAGGCCGACCCGCTGGGCAGTGAATGCCGGGAGCGTTGTCGGCGACTGACCGCGGACGTTGCCCAGAAGGTGGCCGGGCTGCTCAATGCCCGGCACGCAACCGACACGGCCCGGCAAGGGAAAACCGCAAGCGACTCCCTAGGCCAACCGGCCGCCGCGGCCGGGCCGCCGGAATCCTGCATCGCGTGCCATTCAACTCCGAGCAAAGAGAAAGACGCCGGCGCCACGAAGGTTCCCAAGTCGATCGCGAGAATGGACTGTTCGACATGCCACGAAATGAAACCCGATCATCCCGTTGAGCCGCGTTCTTGACGTACCCCGAGTATCTGGAGTTACCCATCGACGCGAGCGCGCTCAGAGCGATGCGGCACGACACGTTTTCTATCCCGTAACCAGCGAAAGGAGTGTTTTATGAAACGAATCGCCATGGCAGTGATCTTACTCGGAGTCGTTTCTCTCGTATTGGCGAGTCCCACCGTCGGGGCCGCGGCGGAGGAGAAGGCCGAGGTGAAGCCGCCGGCGGACCGCGTGGTGGTGATGTACTTCCACCGCACCCAGCGATGCCCGACCTGCCTCCGGATGGGAGGCTACTCGGAGGAGGCCGTCGTGAAGGGGTACCCCAACGAGATCAAGGACCGCACGGTCGAATTCCATTACATTGATTTTCAGGACGCGAAGAACGCCGCGCTCACCAAGGGCTACAAGATCGCCGGTCCCGCGCTGGTCGTGGTCAAGGTGGTGAACGACAAGCCCGCCGAGGTCCGGAACCTCGAGGAAATCTGGACGAAGAACCGCGACAAGGACGTGTTCCTCAAGTACGTGCGCGACAACGTGACGGCCTGCCAGAAGCCCAAGCCGGAAGCCGCGCCCAAGTCGTAAGGACGCCCAACAGAACTCCCTCGCCTGCTTGCGGGAGAGGGGGTGAGGGCAGGTTTCGTTAGCATTGTAAGGACGTATTCGATGGCGACCTATGCACTCTACGCCGCGGCGGCGCTCTACCTGGGCTTGCTCACGTCGATCAGCCCCTGCCCGCTGGCGACCAACATCGCGGCCATCTCCTACATCGGCCGCAAGGTCGAGAGCCCGAGGAGGGTCCTCGGCGCCGGCGCGCTCTACACGTTGGGGCGCTGCATCCTCTATCTCGCCTTGGCCGCGCTCCTGGCCGGCACGGCGTTGTCGATCCCCACGGTGGCGATCTTCCTTCAGAAGTACATGCACATGGTGCTCGGGCCGGTCTTCCTGATTCTGGGGATGTTCCTGGTCGGCTTGATCACGGCCACCAGCGGCGGCACGCTGATGAGCGAGGGCATGCAGAAGCGGGTCGACGCCATGGGCATCTGGGGCGCCCTTTTGTTGGGCATCCTGTTCGCCGTCTCGTTTTGCCCGGTTTCAGCCGCGTGGTTCTTCGGGCTCTTGGCCCTGATCTTCGGCGCGGAAGCCGAGCAGGTGACGGGCAAGTTGGCCAGTGTGGGGATTACCCTGCCGGAAGCAGCCCTGCCCGGCAGCGCCGTGGTGCTTCCCTTGATCTACGGCATCGGAACGGCCGTGCCCGTGCTCGTGGTCGCCTTCCTCCTGGCCTACAGCGCGCAGTCGGTCGGCAAGGCGTACAACGTCCTGTCGAAAGTCGAGTGGTGGGCACGGATGACGACCGGCTGGGTCTTCATCGTGCTGGGGGTGTTCTTCAACCTTCGCTACGTGTTCGAGGCCGTCTGAACGGGACGGCGCCGGGACAAGGAACGACATGGACACCAACGCCAAGACAGCCGCCTGTTGCGGCAAATCGGACGTCTCGGCCAAGACAACGTCGCAGTCGCCGGCTTGCGACTGTCACGGCGAGGTGGACTCTCGGCGTCACGAGAGGGGCGTGGAAACCACGGGCTCAGTCGAAACGCCGGTTGCGCCGGTGCCCCGTGTCGGCACGGTCCTCGGCTGGGCTGATCGTCTCGGCACGGTCAAGGCCCGCTGGGGGATCGGGCGAATGGACTACCGGGTGGAGCCGGGGCTCTACGCCGTGGGCGGCCCGACGGCCGATTCCCCCGTGTTGGTCTCGGCCAACTACAAGATGAGCTTCGATCGGCTCCGCTCGGCCTTGCCGGGCGTGGACGCCTGGATCCTCGTGCTGGACACCAAGGGCATCAACGTCTGGTGCGCGGCGGGCAAGGGCACGTTTGGCACCGACGAGTTGGTCCACCGCATCGAGGCGGCCCGTCTGCCCGAGATCGTCTCGCACCGTACGGTGATCGTGCCCCAGTTGGGCGCCCCGGGCGTGGCGGCCCATGAGGTGCGAAAGCGAACCGGCTTTCGGGTCGTGTACGGGCCGGTGCGGGCCGGCGACGTCCCGGCGTTCCTGCAAGCCGGCATGAAAGCCACGCCCGAGATGCGGCGGGTCGAATTCCCGCTCCGCGACCGTCTGGCCGTTGTCCCGGTCGAACTGGTCATGGGCGCCAAGTGCGTGCTGTTGACGATGGCCGCGCTGCTGGTGCTCTCGGGCCTTGGTCCCGACGGCTACGCCGCCTCGCGCATCCTTGCCCGGGGATTGCCGTCGGCCGCCCTGCTGCTTGGGGCTTTCGTCGCGGGGACGGTGTTCGGCCCTCTGCTGCTGCCGTGGTTGCCCGGCCGAGCCCTTTCGGCAAAGGGCACTTGGATCGGCCTGGCAATGGTGGCGGGTCTCGGGGCATACATGCTCACGGAGTCGCCCGCAACGCCGGACTGGTTGGCGTGGAGTGCCTGGGCAATTCTGTTGCCGGCCACGACCAGCTTTATCCTGATGAATTTCACGGGAGCCACCACGTACACCTCGCTCTCCGGCGTGCGGCGCGAGATGCGCGTTGCCGTGCCCATTCAAGCGATTGCCGCCGTCGCCGGCGTTCTGCTCTGGATCGTGGCGAGATTCGTTTGACGGGAACACTTCACACACGGACATATCGACCCAGGAATCCCACATGACCGGCATACGCTATCTCTCGAACGTCGTCACCTTGAGGCTCGACGAGACGAAATGCACGGGCTGCGGGATGTGCGAGATGGTCTGCCCCCACGCCGTGTTTCGGATCGAGCAGCACCAGGCCCGGATCGCCGATCGCGATGCCTGCATGGAGTGCGGCGCGTGCGCCAGGAATTGTCCCGCCGAGGCGATTTCGGTCGATGCGGGCGTCGGGTGCGCCGTGGCCATCATCAAGGGTGCTTTGACGGGCACCTCGCCCGACTGCGCCTGCGGGGGCAAATCGTCATGTTGCGGGTGATGCATCGGACGTTGCGATGTCGTCCGTGCTGTTGGCGATCGCGATCGGCCGGTGTTTGCACGTCGGCCCCCCGTGAGGGCTAATTTCGGCGAGTGGCCAGAAAATGGTGTTGCATTGTTCGGGAATTGACGATATATCTGGATATCCGGTTATTAACATGAACGTCCGTTAGGCGGTTTTCTCTCGCGGGACTGCTGTTCTGCTTCAGCCTGGGAAGCCGCTTCTTTTGGGGCACGACTCTATTCGCGCATCCGGATGCCCGCATGACATCGAAGGAGATCCCCATGCTGCAAACCGTGCAAATGTTCAGGGCTGTGGCGGACGAAACCAGGCTGCGAATCCTCAACCTGCTCCAGCAGCGCGAACTCTGCGTCTGCCAGATCGTCGAGGTGCTGGGGCTGGGCCAGTCGAAGGTCTCTAGGCACTTGGCACATCTCCGCAACGCCGGGCTGGTCAACGACCGAAGGGACGCAACCTGGATGTACTACTCGCTGGCGGAGCCGCGGGGACCACTGCACGAGCAGATTCTGGAGTGCGTGAAGCGGTTGAGCCAGGAAGTGCCGGTGGCGGCCAGCGACGCGCGGACCCTGGTTGGGCTGGGAAGCTGCGGCGATCTGTGTTCCGAGGATTCGCCCGATGGGAAGGGAATTTGCGGCAAGAGCATGGCCATGGCTGGCGTCTGATTCGCCGTCTCGCGTCAGTCGGCATGCCCCCATGATTGTCAAATACAAGCGTGAATCAGGAGAGTCCGGATGAACAGGTTGCACGTACTCGGCGTTGCGGCGGCGGTTGCCGCCAGCGGTCTGGCGGCCCTCGTCGGCTGCGATTCGAGAACCGCGGCCCAAATGGACGGGCAAGCGGTCGCCTCGACAGGGACGAAGGAAGACGTCGCACGGCGGGAACCGCAAGGGCCTGGGCAGGGCATGGCCGCTTTGGAGCAGGCGGCGGCGGCCAAGAAATACCTGTTTGCCTTCTTCTGGAAGACGGAAGACGCTCAAACGAATGCCATGCGGACCGTGCTCACCGACGCGATCAAGGAGGTGGCCGATCGGGCCGATTCGGTGGAAGTCAACGTCACGGCGGCGTCGGAGAAGGCGATCGTCGAGAAGTTCGGCCTCGACCGTGCTCCCATGCCGCTCATCCTGGCGATTGCCCCCAACGGCGCGATCACCGGTGGTTTTCCGACGGAGGTTGAGAAGCAAAAGCTCGTCGACGCATTTGCCTCCCCCTGCACGGAGCAGTGCATGAAACACCTGCAAGACAGCCGCCTGGTCTTCCTGTGCGTGCAGAACGGGAGCACGAAATCCAGCGAGGAGGCGATGAAGGGCGTTCGCGAGTTCAAGGCCGACGCCCGGTTCGCGCCGGCCACGGAGATTGTCATGCTCGACCCGACGGACGCCGCCGAGGCGAGTTTCCTGAAGGATCTTCAGGTCGATCCGAAAACGGAGTCGGCCGTTACGATCTTTTTGGCCCCACCCGGAGTGCCCGTCGCCATGTACGAAGGGGCCACCAACAAGGACACCATCGTTGCGGCGCTTCAGAAGGCAAGCTCGTCGTGCGGGCCCGGCGGTTGCGGCCCCGCCGGTTGTCCACCCAAGTAGCGCAATCTCTCGCATGGAATCTCTCGGCAAGGATGCCGCCATGACCGGAACATGATGCCGCTGGCTCCACGGGCACTTAGCCCGACGTAGGGAGCCGCGAAGGAATAGAATAACTGTCAAAGGTTTCAGCAAGGGTGGCACGTCCCTGAGGAACGAAGGGCGTGGCTTGCCGATGCACCACGCCCTTCGTTCCTCAGGGCGTGCCACCCAATTCGCGCACTTAATCCTGCGCGGATCCGAAGTGGCACGGTGGCCATCCAGACTTTTTTTGCACGGAAGGAACCCGATTATGAGCAAGACGAGACTTGTGTGTGCGGTCGTCACGGTGACTGCCCTGTGTGGCATTCTCATGGCGACGTCGCGCCAAGCGGCAGCACAGAGCAGCCCGTGGCGCGCGGCGTCCGGCGCCGAAACGTCCAACAAGAGCAAGGGCATGGCGGCCATCGAGTCGGCCGGTCGCGATGGCAAGTACGTGTTCTTTTTCTTCTGGAAGGAGAACGACCAGCAGACCGGCGCGATGCACGGCGTATTTCAAACGGCGATGCGGCGATGGGCTGGGTCGGCCGATTCCATCGCGATTCAGATTGCCGACGCCAACGAGAAGCCGGTGGTGGACAAGTTCGGCGTCGATCGTGCCCCCATGCCGCTGGTTGTGGCAATGGCTCCCAACGGGGCCATCACCAAAGGTTTTCCGATCAAGTTCACCGAACAGCAACTCGAACAGGCGTTTGTCAGCCCGTGTACGGCTCAGTGCCTCAAGTGCCTCCAGGACCGCAAGTTGGTCCTGCTGTGCATCCAGAACCCAAAGACGCAGTTCAGCCAGGTGGCATGGCAGGGCGTGCAGGACTTCAAGGCCGACGTGAGGTTCGCCAAAGCGACCGAGATCGTGACGGTGAACCCCGAGGATCAGGCGGAGGCCACGCTGCTGCGAGATCTCAAGATCGATCCACGCACCTCGCAGGCCGTCACGGTGGTCTTGGCCCCGCCGGGCCAGCCGGTGGCCACGTTTGCCGGGCCGGTGACCAAGGACCAGATCGTCGCCAAGATCGCGTCGGCACAATCCGGGGCCTGCGCGGGCGGCAAGTGCGGCCCGGGCGGATGTGGACCCAAGAAATAGGAGGTGCTCGGATGACGCTTCGAACTCTCGTCTGGCGCGAACTGTTTGAACGCAAGAGCCAGATGCTCACCTGCTTTCTGGCCATTTTCCTCGGGATCACCACGGTGGTGGCGATCCGAAACGTCACCCATTATTCCGAGAAGGCCGTCGCGCTGGAAATGGACAACCTCGGCGCCAACGTCCTGGTGTTGCCCAAGTCCGCGACGCTGCAAGACTACTACTCGGCGGACATGAACGAGGAGACGATTCCGGAAGAATACGTGATGCGGCTGACCATGTCCGAAATCCAAGGCGTCGACAATCTGTCGCCGAAGCTGTGCGTCCCCGTCGATTTGCGGGGGAAACAGTTCGCGCTGACGGGAATACTCCCCAAGAGCGAATTCCAGGCCAAGGCGGCCTGGGGCGGGGCGGGGATCTTCTCGCGACCCATCGGTTGCGGCGTCGTCGACGTCGCCGCCGAAGCCGAGCCGGACGACAAGAAGATCCAGGTGCGCAAACAAGTCATCAAGGACCTGGGAAGCCACGAGATCCTGATCGGACCCGACGTGGCGAACTCGTTGGGGATCAAGGAAAGCGATTCGCTCACCCTCCTGGGCGAGGAGTTCTCCGTCGTCGCCGTGCTCCCCGAGACCGGCACCATCGACGATTCCCGCATCTTCGCGCACCTTCACACGGTGCAGCGACTGTCAGGCAAGGACGCGGTGGTCAATTGCATCGAGATCATCGGCTGCTGCAAGGAGATCCGGGCCGGACTGGTCGACAAGGTCAACAAACTGCTCCCCGACGCCAAAGTGGTTACGGTGAAGCAGGTGGTGGCGACGCAGCAGAACGTCAACGACATGATGGGACGATTGTCGGTGATTTTTCTGGTCATCATCGTCGTGGTGGGCGGAGCCGGCATCGCCAACTACATGTACGCCAACGTGTTCGAGCGGCGTCGCGAGATCGGCACGCTCATGGCCCTGGGCGCCGAGTCGGGACTGGTGCTGCGGATCTTCCTCGCCAAGGCGCTGCTGTTGGGACTCGCGGGCGGAATCGGCGGCTTCGTGATCGGAACGACGCTCGCCGTCACGCTCGGTCCCCGACTTGCCGGGGTGACCGTTCTTCCGATGCCCGTGCTCGCGCTGTGGGCCGTCGGCATTTCCACCGGGATTGCGTTGGCGGCCAGCTTCTTTCCGGCCCGCCGCGCCGCCCGACTCGATCCCGTTGCCACATTCCAGGAGATCTGAACGATGTTGAGAATGGAAGCAGTCAGCAAGAGCTACCAGCATCGCGGCCAAGTGGTCAACGCCCTGGACGAGGCGACGGTCCACGTCGCCAAAGGCGATTTCGTCTCCGTCGTCGGCCCCAGCGGAAGCGGCAAGAGCACGCTCCTGTTGATGCTCGGCGGAATGCTCTCTCCCACGTCCGGACGCGTGCTGCTCGACGACCAGTCGATCTACGATTTGACGTCCGACGGCCGGGCACGGCTGCGGAAGGAGAACATCGGCTTCGTCTTTCAGACGTTCAATCTCGTGCCCTACCTGACGGCGCTGGAAAACGTCCAGGTGCCGCTCTACCTGGCCGGGGCGGATGAGAAGAGGCAGAACGAGACGGCAACGGCCCTCTTGGAGCGAGTGGGACTCGGAGAGCGTCTGGACCACAAGCCCACCGAACTGAGCGTCGGCCAGCAGCAGCGAGTCGCCCTGGCGCGAATGCTGGCCAACGATCCGGCTGTTATTCTTGCCGACGAACCCACGGGCAACCTCGACCCGGAGACGGCCGATCAGGTCATCCGGTTCTTCGAGGAGTTCAACGAAGAGGGCCGCACGATCGTGATGGTGACCCACGACCCCAGGGCGGCCGCGAGCGCCAAAAAGACACTGAGACTGCGCGACGGGAAGATTGTTTCCGCGGGGAAGGGTGAAATCACATCACCCCGGATTGGGCCGTCATCGTTGCACGTCGCCTAGCGGCTAGACCCACTGGGCCTTGCGCCAATTGGGGTCCTTCCACTTGTCGCGGGTAAAGTCGTCGACCTTGACGGGCACGCCGCCGCGATCGAGCGAGAGCTTCGAGAAGTGGAGGATCGACGCCCAAGAGGCGGCGTCGTAGACGTCGATCCAGGGCTCCTTGTCTTCGCGGACCATTTTGACGAAGTCCTGGATGACGAAGTAGTCGATGCCGCCGTGCCCGCCGGCCGCCTTCGCCCGCTCGGCGCCTTCCTTCCAGTAGGGATTCTGGTATTTCTCCTTGTGCTCGGCCAAGGAGCCCCATTTGTCGCCGGAGGGTCCGCCGGGACCAAGATAGAGTCCACTTGGCCGGCTCGCTGTCGGCGCCGAACTTGGCGACGCAATAGGCGTGGGCCTCCTTGGGACGCGACATCATGCACACGCACGACTCGAAGCGGTCGCCGTCGTTGATGCCCAGCCACTTCGACGGCGAGCCCAGCCCGTGCGGACAGTAGCTGCTCCCGTACGCGTCGCGGATGAGTTCCCCGCGCCACGTGATTTTGCCGCTGGAGTCGAACATGTAGTGGCGGCCGTCGTGGATGTAGCTGCCCTCGCCGAAGTAGGGCTCGCCGAAGACGTCCTGTCGGATCATGTGCATGATCTGCATGTTCTCTTCGCCGTAACAGCAGTTCTCCAGCATCATGCAGCGTTTGCCGGTCTTCTCCTTCGTCTCGACTATCTCCCAGCACTCTTCGATCGTGTAGCAGCCGGACACTTCGTGGGCGGCGTGCTTGCCGGCCTTCTTCGCGTCGATGCTCATCCGCCCCAGCCACTTCGGCGGCACCGCCGCCAGGACCGCGTCCACGTCGTCGCGCTGGCACAGATTGAGGTAATCGTGCTCGTCCTTCGAGTACGTGGCCGGCTCCTTGCCCGAAAGCTTCTTCACCACGTCCACGCCCGCCTGCAAGGCCGCGGGCTTGATGTCGCAGATGGCGGTCACCTCGAGCGGTTGCTGATTGGTGAGCATGTTTTGGATGTGCCAGCGTCCGCGAGGGCCGGTGCCGACGACGCCGATGCGAACCGGCTTCTTCGCCGGTTCCTGGGCGAACGTGGCCCGACCGGCCGTCGCCAGCGCGGCCGCGGCGAGCATCCCGGTGGTGGTGTTTTGCAGGAATTCGCGACGATTCGAGCGCGTGGGCATGACAGCCTCCTATCGACACACAAAGCCGTCAAAACCGGGTGGCAACGGTCTATCCTGGGCGTTGCGAGGGAGACAGTCCCCCGTGGACGGCCGATAATTGGACTTATCCCCTTTTTCAGACCCACTGGGCCTTGCGCCAGTTGGGGTCCTTCCACTTGTCGCGGGTAAAGTCGTCGACCTTGACGGGGACGCCGCCGCGATCGAGCGAGAGCTTCGAGAAGTGGAGGATCGACGCCCAGCTTGCGGCGTCGTAGACGTCGATCCAGGGCTCCTTGTCTTCGCGGACCATCTTGACGAAGTCCTGGATGACGAAGTAGTCGATGCCGCCGTGTCCGCCGGCCGCCTTCGCCTTCTCGGCGCCGGCCTTCCAGTAGGGATTCTGGTATTTCTCCTTCTGCTCCGCCAAGGAACCCCACTTGTCTCCGGAGGGTCCGCCGGGACCAAGATACAGGCCCGCGCGAGAGTCGTAACAGCCCTTCATGCCTTGCAGGACGTAGTACCGCGAGTAGGGCCTCGTTGACGTGAGGCTGTAGTCGACGCGGATCTGTCGCCCCAAGGCCGTTTGGATCAACGTCGTGACGAAGTCGCC
>JAPLNP010000169.1 GCA_026401055.1 Planctomycetia bacterium | reverse complement strand
CGGCCGCGCGGGCATCGTCGCCATCACCCCGCCGGACCAGTACCCGCAGGCCGTCTGGGACGAGCTCGCCCGCCAAGGCCGCCTCAAGCGAGTCGGCCAGGGGCTGTACGAGCTCGTGCGGCCGTAGGGGCATCGAAACGGACCGGGTGGCCCCCATCAACTCCGGGCACATAATGCCAATCGCCGCGGATTGGGCAACATCACGCTGACTTCCGGAAACGATACCTGCCCAGACACCCAAGACCGGTTTGTGTCCCCCGAATCCCCTCCCCGAATTCGAAGCGGAAACGAAAAGCCGCATCGATCACCCAATCGCCGCGCACTCGCCGTGCAATCGCTCGACGTTCGCCGGCGGGGCGCCATCGGCATCCCATCCGCGCTTGGAGTAGTACAAGTCCAGTAGGCGGTTGAAACTCGCCTGGTCGATCACTTTGCCGGCCGTCGCTCCCGTCTGGATCGGACAGGCGTGGACCTTGTACGGCATGGAGTCATCTTTGCGCGTCAAGCCGAGGCGGGTATTGATGAGTCGGGTGAGGTCATACACGTCGTTCGAGAGCGCCAACAACTCGCCCAGCGTGGCCTCCCGGCCGGTGATCGCCGAGTAGAAGCGGGCGTAGTGTTCCTCGTTGAGTCCCAGCTCGATCCAGGGCAGGCGACAGACGCCGAGCATGTCAAACAGCGGACGCAGCGACTGGTGGTAGATCACCAGATTCACTTTCTCCTCGTCGGACCAGTTCTTTCCCTGTTCGATCTCTTTGGCAATGGTCCACGCCCGGGTGTGATGGGCGCCGATGTCGCTCGTGGCGTAAGCCAAGGCCATGCTGGAGGCGGCTCGGCTGTCGTAAGCGCTTTGCTCCATGCCCTTGACGTGCACGATCAGCTTGTGCATTTCCGGCCAATGGCGGATGACGCCGTAGGCGCCGTCGGCCAGGACGTTGCCGATGCCCTCCCGGTGGGCGATCTTGTGGATCAGCGTCATGATCGCGGAATCATCGCCCCAGGAGATCGGCTGACCGTCGAGATCGGCCAGCGAGAGGACTCCCTTCTCGTAGCCTTCGATGACGGCCCCGATCAGGCTTCCCGTGGAGATGGTATCGATGCCCAACTCGTCGCACAACTGGTTCGCGTGGAGCACCGCGGCGAAGCTGTCGACCCCGAGGTTCGACCCGAGCATCGCGCAAGACTCGTATTCCGGCCCTTCGGTGACGGTGCCGACGTACTTGCCTTGTTTCACGAGGTTGATGTTGCCGCAGGACATCGCGCAGCCGAAACAGGCGGTGTCGCCGATCTTGTAGCCGTTGAACATGGTCTCGCCGTTGATTTGCCCGACGCGAGGGAAGGTGCCGTCCTTGAAGTTGTGCGTGGGAAGAATCCCCGCCGCGCTGGCATACTCCATCACCATCATCAGGCCTTCGCGCTGCCACATTTTGAAGTACTTGTGTCCGCGCATGTAGGCGTAGGCTTTGTCGCCTTCCGCCACGAGGGCCGCAAGATCGTGAATGGGCAGGTCCTTGTTTCCGCGAACGACGATGGCCTTGAGGTTCTTCGAGCCCAGGATGGCGCCCATGCCGGCTCGACCGGCGTTGCGAGACCAGTCGGCATTGACGCAAGCGAACCGCACGAGGTTCTCGCCGGCGACGCCGGTGACGGCGATCTTCACGTCATGCGTGCCGAGACGCTCTTTGATCATGCCCTCGGCCTCGAGGCACGTCTTGCCGGCCAGTTCAGGCATTTCGACAACGGTGGCTTCGTCGTCGTCGATCAACAAGATCGAGAGCCGCTCGGCTCGGCCGGTGATGCTCAGAACATCGACGCCCGCCTGCCTCAGTTCGACTCCAAACGTGCCGCCGATCGACGAATCGGCATAGACGCCCGTGGCCGGCGAAATCGCCACGAACGAACACTTCCCGGACGACGGCAGATAGGCGCCGGTGAGCGGGCCGGCGGCGATCACCAGCAGATTCTCCGGCCCGAGAGGGTCGATCTGAAACCCGAGTCGAACCAGATTGTCCCAAACCATCTTCGCGCCGAAGCCGCGGCCGCCGATGTAACGCTCCACGAACGCATCGGACAACCCGCGCCACTCGCATCGGCCGGCGGCGAGGTCCACGTGGAGGTTCTTCATGAAGTAGCCGGACTTAATGCTCATGGCAACTCCTCCTGGCCGATCTCGGCATAGCGAATCGTCCGTTGTTCACCCTTCTCCGTGAACTCGATCTCCTTCATGTGCGTGTAGCTGAGGATGTTGTTCAGCCGCTTGGACTCGCCCAACGACTCCTCGGGGATGAATCGCAAGGCGCTCTTGGGGCATTTCTCCACGCACTTCGGCCGACCATCACATAGATCGCACTTCACTGGATGGTCCAGATCGCCGTGGGCATAGATGGCGCCGAACGGGCAAGCCTCAACGCACTTCATGCAGGAAATGCAGCTCGATCTGTCCAGTTTCACAACGGTCTCGCTACGCCTTAGCGCGCCGACGGGACAGGCGTCAGCGCACAGCGGCAACTTGCATTGGCTGCACACGACGGGCAGCCGCATCACCGGGTGGGGGTAGGTGACGAGGACGCGGATCGCGCTCTTCTTTGGGTTGTTCACGCCAAAATGGGCGATCGCGCACGTCAGTTCACAAATCCTGCAGCCCGAACAAAGCTCCGGAATCACCGTCAGCCTTCGCGCCATGAAACAACCTCCCGTCTACCCGCCGCCGATAGCGGGGAACAACGCCACCGCGTCGCCCGGACTCAGCGGATGATCGCGCTCAACCAAGGATTCGTTGACCAGGAGAATCGCGACCTCGCGATGGCCGATGGCCAGTTGCCGGCAGACGTCGGCCACCGTACTGCCATGAGGGAACGTCAGCTTCTTCCGCCGGAAACGGCCGTGTTGGAGCGTGGCAAACAACGATACTTCGATGTCCATTTCCATTTCCATCACTCGCCCTCGGAATCAAACGCTAGAATACCGCACAGGCGTGGAAGCGTCAAGCCAGCCCGGTGGGCCTCGGCCGCCGGGCGTAGGTTGTTCACGTGGCAAACGCTGAGGACCGGCGGATCCATAACCGTCGCATTGTCGCCTTTCGCTCCGCGAAAGCTGCGCCGTATCCCCGCTACTTTCGCGGAGCTAATGGCGACACTCGTCTCCGCGCCAATCCTGGGCCGGCGGCCTCGATCCACCCCACATTCTGACCACTGACCACTGACAACCGACAACCGACAACCGACAACCGACAACCGACAACCGACAACCGACAACCTCTCACGTCACCGCTTCGAGGACGTGAAACCGCAGTCCGTGGATCGGCGCGCCTCCGTTGTGGAACAACACGCCGCGATACTCATAGCCGGCGAAGGCGAGGTGGGTGTGGCCGAAGTACACGTGCTTGATCCCGGTCGACGGCCCCTGGCCGACGTCGTCGAGGTACGCGAGAATTCGCCGGGTAACCGTCCGTTTCCGCCGGCGGAGATGGACGAACGGCTTGTGAAAACGGTTGCGGACCGCAAAATCGTAGAGTCGGTTGGCAAACGCCCCTTTTTTCTTCTTGTTCAGCCAGCCGGACCTCGCGTCGGAGAGCTTTTGGGCCGTCATCCGCCGATCGACCACGTCGCCATGCAGGAAAACGCTGTTGCCCAGGCGGCAATAGAAGGGATACCAGGAAAGGTTCTCCTCCCGGGCTTCCAGGTGAACGAGGCGCTCGATGAACGCCTCGTTGTAGTCGTGATTGCCAAGGATGAAATGAAAATGGCACGCCGGACAGCCCCGGACGAGTTCCCGCATCCAGTGGATCGCCCTGGCCACGGTCTCCTCGTGGCTGGCCATCGTGCTCCAGCGAAAATCGAAGATGTCGCCGCCGAGGACGAAATGCCGGGCGTGCCGCGCCTTGTCCCCGATCTCGTCCCGATACCGGTGCTCCTGCGAGCGGCTGGAGAAGACGTGCAGATCGGACACGAAATAGGTTTGGTTGTCGTTCGGGCTACTCATTCCTTGGTCCGGTCGAACGTGCCTATACGCATTCTCGGCACGATTTCCTCGCCGTGCAACACCGAGGGACCCGAAAGAAGGGAGGTCGCCAGAGCCGCGAGAGTCCATTGTCGTCGATTCACTGCCGTAACTCCTTTTGTGAGAAGGATTTGGGATGATTACGCGACGCCGATTCCGAGACGGCGCGCGGTGTTCTGCCCCTCAGGCGAATCTCAAGACAGAATATAACGCGAATCCGCTAAAGGTGGGCCGAGCGGAGCGAGTCCCACCAGCGATTGACGAACGGGGATCTTACGGACGGGGATCGCGAAAACGCGAAAGGGCGAAGACGCCAAAGAAACCCGGCTCCCGCGGGAAACTTTTTCCCGCCGACGTGCGTCATACGGGGGGATAGAACACAATGGCATCCGAAGGAATCCCCCTCATGAGCGATTCACGAACGATTCGCATGCTCACGGCTCTAGCCGGGGTCGCGCTACTCGTAAGCGGCAGCGGCCTTGCGGAGGAGCCGAGCCCGGCCCGAGCCGCGGCGGACGCACCGGTCCGGACGTTCACGGCCGACGATTACGCCCGGCACGTGGAGCGGCTCAGAGCGAAGCTCCCGAGCGACGAGTTCACCGTCGTCGTCGAGCCCCCGTTTGTGGTGATTGGCGATGAGCCGCCCGAGGCCGTCCGCCGGCGCTCGCGGCAGACGGTCCGCTGGGCGGTCGACATGCTCAAGCGGAGCTACTTCCAGCGCGACCCCCCCGAGATTCTCGACATCTGGCTGTTCAAGGACAAAGACAGCTACGAGAAGCACGCCGCCAAGCTGTTCCGCTCGAAGCCGACGACGCCGTACGGGTACTTTTCGCACGAGGATCGCTCACTGGTGATGAACATCGCCACTGGCGGCGGCACGCTGGTCCACGAGATCGTCCATCCCTTCATGGCGGCGAACTTCCCCGACTGCCCGGCCTGGTTCAACGAGGGCCTCGGCTCGCTCTACGAGCAGTGCGGCGAGCGGGACGGTCGCATCCGCGGCGAGACGAACTGGCGTCTGGCCGGACTGCAAGAGGCCATCCGCCAGAGGCGGGTCCCCTCGTTCGAGACGCTCTGTTCGACCACGACCACGGAGTTCTACGAGCGCGACCGGGGCGCGGACTACGCCCAGGCCCGATACCTGTGTTACTATCTGCAAGAGCGCGGGCTGTTGGAGAAGTTCTATCATCGTTTTCGCGCCCGGCGCGAGGTCGATCCGACCGGTTACGGAACGTTGAAGGAGGTTCTCGGCCGCGGCGACATGGAGGCGTTCGAGCGGGACTGGGAATCGTACGTTCTGAAGCTGCGGTTTGGTGGCACGCCCTGAGCGGCGAAGGGCGTGGCGAATCGGCAAACCACGCCCTTCGCTGCGCTCAGGGACGTGCCACCCGTTCGATTTCTGCCGCTATCGCGCGTGCCGGCGTCCGGCGCACGCGAATCTTTGCCCGGGACTGTAATCCGTACCGGAAGAAGACGCTTTCGCGTTTCTTGCCTCGCGTCGTGAACTAGGGTTTGATGAATGCGACACGGCCGCCGGAGAACTTTCTCATTGGTTGTCGGCGTCGCGTTACGATCCTGTAGACGCTTGCGACGCGACCGCGGCCGGACCCCGGCGCGGGGCGACCGCACGCGACGTGGAGTGCACCGTGATTCTCAGCCTTGGGTGACGTCAACCCGCGGCGAACGAATCGTTCCTTGATTTGGAGGAGAGTTCCATGGCAAACGTTCAGAAGTCCACGGATTCGTCCAGTCTGGCCGAAGTCGTCGATCGGATTCTGGACAAGGGCATCGTGATCGATGCCTGGGCGAAGGTTTCGTTGGTCGGCATCGAGTTGCTGACGATCGAGGCCCGCATCGTGGTCGCCAGCGTCGAGACGTACCTGAAGTACGCCGAGGCCGTTGGTCTGACCGCCACCGCCGCCGCGCCCGCCTAGGCACGTTCGCCGGCAGGGCGGAGGATCCGATCCACCACGGAAGGTCTCGCGCGGGAGGAGGCTGCCCGCGACGGCAGCGACGTCATTGCGACGGCGGCTGTCGGCGGGCCAGCCTCTTTCCGAGGCGAGTACGTTCACGAGAACCGAAAACGGACACGAACCGAAAACGCCGGGAGCCTCCGAGTCGGGTTCCCGCGACAATCCGGAAAACCAAAAGGAGCATCCCGATGGCGACCTTTACCGAGGACTTCACCCGGGTACGCGAGGAGATCGACCAATCGCGCGAGGACCGCGACCAATCGCGCCACGAGCGAGACCAATTCTGCGACCACATCAAGCAGGACTGCGCCGAGCGGACCGAACGCGATCGGCAGTCGCTGCAGGAGATGGGCGATCACCTGCGGAGCGAACTGGCCGAATTCTGCGGCAAAATGAAGCACGACTGCGCCAGCAGCACCGACGCCGTCCGGCACTCGCTCGACGAAATGGGCGAGCACCTCAGAAGCGAACTGGCGAGCTTCTGCGAACACATGAAGTGCAGCCGCGCCGAAGAAGCCGACCGCGACCGGCAATGGATCAAGAAGATGAGCGACGACCTGCGAGGCCAACTGACCGGCCTCGCCCGCGATCTCAAGGCCGGCGGCGACGTCTTCCGCGGCGTCCGGAAGCACGGCTAGCCGGAGTCCGTAAATCATTCCGTACATCATCCCCCGGCCGACCGATTATTCCACGCGTCCCACGAAATCTTGAGTCACCCGGACAGCCGGTCGATGGTGGTACCGGGCGACGACGCAAAATGCGGAAGGAATCCCTTTTATGGCAACAGTGACCGATATGGCGACAGCGACCGATATGGCGACAGCGACCGACAACCCCGCGTGCGCTAGCGACCTGCGAGACCCGGCGTCGACCGAACTCCACGACCAGATCGACGCCCAACTGCGCGAGGCGATCGGAGACGAAGAAGTCCGGACCGGAAACGTGCTTCCCGTTTCCAGTGACACCTTCGTGATCACCGAGCGGATCGAACAACTGGCCCGGCGGGCGCTGGACTACCTCGGCGCCGGATACCCGGTCAACCTCGAGGGGCACGCCGGGACCGGCAAGACGACGTTGGCGCTGCACTTGGCCGAGCGGATTGGCCGACCGGTGAGCTTGATCCACGGCGACGACCAGATGAACAGCGCCGACCTGATCGGCGGCGAGCAGGGCTTTCGCAGGAGCAGAAGCATCGACAATTTCGTGCATTCCGTGTTGAAGACCGAGGAAACCACGAAACGGATCTGGGTCGACAACCGCTTGACCGTCGCCGTTCGCGAAGGCCACACGTTGATCTACGACGAGTTCACCCGAAGCCGGCCCGAAGCCAACAACGTCCTGTTGAGCATCCTCAGCGAGGGCATCCTGAACCTGCCCAAGCCGCAAGTCAATGGCGAGGGCTATTTGCACACGCACCCGGAGTTCCGGGCGATCTTCACCTGCAATCCCGAGGAGTATGCCGGCGTGCACCGAAGCCAGGACGCCCTGCTGGACCGAATGATTCCCATCCGGATGGACGATTATGATCGCGAGACCGAAGTCGCCATCACCCGGGCCAAGGGCGGTGTCGCCGAAGAGGACGCCCGGCGCATCGTCGACGTCGTTCGCACCTTCCGCGAGTTGGACGGATACGCCCATCGGCCGAGCATTCGGGCCGCGATCATGATAGCCCGGGTGACCGCCTACCGCCGCGCCGCGTGCGATCCCGAGGACCCGGTGTTCCAGCGGACCTGTCGCGATGCGTTGGGCCTCGACGAGCCGCGAAAGACCGCCGGCCAACCGTTTTCCGAAGAGGTCGTGATCGACGGCATCCGCAAGGCCTGGAGTTGAGGAATCGTAGGAGAACAACGTGTGCATTTCGTCGTAGGGTGGACTTTAGTCCGCCTGCAAAAGACGCGGCGGACTAAAGTCCGCCCTACAATAAACGGAAAACCTCCCCAAAGCCATGAACCAGGAAAAGAGAACCATGACATCCCTGCCTCGCAAGGGCGCGACGAGCATCCGCTCGATCGCCAACCGGCGGATCAGCCGTGGGGCCAGCGCCTGGCGCAAGTATCTCCGACTCGCCCGGCTCGAATTCGAACGCGAGCACCGCGATCGGGATCTCCACCGGATCGGCGAGCGCGCCGAGGACGACCAGAGGCGGCTGGTGCAGATCGAGGAGGAGGAGACGGACTTGGCGACGTCGATCGAGGCCGCCCGGCGCGGCGACGAGACGCCGGCCGGCGCGCCACGCGGTGAATCCTCGGACGCACGGGACGCCGCGACGTTCGTCCTGAGATATTGATCCCGAACGATAGGAAATCGCAACCATGATTTTGAATGATTTGACGGACCGGCCCGCGGCCGCGAGTTTGCGGGACGCCGCGATCGCGTTCCTCCGGCAGACGCTCCCCGCGGTAAGCAAAGTGAACGTCACCAAACTCGTTCCCATCGACGAAGGGGAAGGCGTCTGGGAGGCGGAGGCCGAAGTCTGGCAACCCAACGCGACGATCGAATCGTTGGGAATCCAAACCCGGCGGCCCGTGCTGGACAAAGTGATTTACCTGGTCCGTTTGGATCGCCACTTATACGTTTCGGCCTACGGGCTGAAGGATTCCGTGAGTTCGCCGGAGTGAAGGAGTGATTTCATGAAACTGAACTGTCTCTCCTGCGGCCACAGCGTGGACTTGCGGGACAGCTACGACGACTACGAGGGCCTGGTTAAGTGCTACGTCTGCGGGGCGCTGCTGTTGATTCGCACCAAGGACGGAGGACTGCGGTCGGTCGAAGCGATGCCCCCGACGCCCCGGACCGGTTTTCTTAGCGAGCCCGAGCCGGCAGCGACCCACCTGGTGTGACCATGCCCAAGGAGACCGTCGCGTGACAGAGGCGATCAACACAACCGGCGCGGGACTGTGCCTCCATGGAATCACCCTGACGGCCGGGGCGCCGCCGAGCGGCATGACGGGAATCGACGGCGGGACCGTCGAACACGTTGCGGTCGGCTCGGTCGTGGCGCTGGTCACGAGGGTGCGAGAGGGCAAGATTCGCCCGAAACGCTCCAACCTGGCCGCGCACAATCAGGTCCTCGCCATCCAGCACGCCGTCTTGCCCGTCGCCTTCGGCACGGTCGTCAACACCGAGGACAACCTGCGCCGCGTGCTGCGGCAAAACCACGACATGCTGGTCGCCCGGCTCCTGCGGCTGGAGGGTAAGGTCGAGATCACCTTGCGAGTCTACTGGGACACCCCCAATATCTTCGAGTTCTTCGTCGCCAACGAAAGCGAACTACGCGAGATGCGCGATCGCCTGTTTCAACCGGGCAGAGCGCCAAGCGTCTCGGAGAAGATCGAACTGGGGACCTTGTTCGAGTCCTTGCTGCAGCAAAGCCGCCGGCGCCACGCGGCGCGGGTGGTCGAGGCGATGACGCCCTACTGCGACGACCTCCGCGCGACGGACGCCGGCGACGAGAAGCTGATCGTGAGGCTCGCCTGCCTGGTCGACCGGCTGCGCCAGGAGTTGTGGGAGAAGGGGGTCGAGGAGACCGCCAGCCAGTTCGACAACCACTATTGCTTCAAGTACGGCCCTCCGGCCGCGCCATACAGTTTCACCGACGTCGACCTGAAACTGGACGAGGAGTCCTGAGCACCCATGGCACTGTTGATCGACGACCTGTTGCTGTTTCCATTCAAGGCGATCTGCGAATCGGTGCGAGACGCCGCCCGGCAGGACATGGAGAACCGGCAACGAGAGATCACCGACGAGCTGACCCGACTTCACGTTCGCCTCGAGTCGGGCGAGGTGGACGAGGAGCAGTTCGACAGGCAAGAGACGGCGCTGTTGGATCGATTCGACCGAATCCAGAAAACCCTCCACCCGGAGCCGAAGCCGAGCCGGCGCGAGCGGCTCGAAAAATACTTTTCCGAAACCGACGAACCAGACTTCGGCAACGGTGGCACGCCCTGAGGGACGAAGGGCGTGGTCCACTGATCCACCACGCCCTTCGTCCCTCAGGGCGTGCCACCCGGCCGGGCAATCCCTCACCTTTCCTCCCCCGACATGAATCCGTGAACGCACCGCAAACGACCGAATTCGAGAGGAGCACCGCCTCCGACGCCCTGGCCGCCGGCGACGAGACCCTGCTCGAGGTCCTGGATCGCTTGCTCAACACGGGCGTCGTTCTCTGCGGCGAGGTGAATATCTCGGTGGCCGACGTCGACCTGATCTGTCTCCGGCTGCAAGTGGCGCTGAGTTCGACGGAAACGGCGCGAGAGGCCGGCTGGTATGGGCCCGAGGCGCGTGTCCGCGGGCCGGAACTCAGCGCGCGTGGCAATGGAAGCCCCCGGTGGCGGCTCGGGAACGACGCATGACGACCTTGGCCCAATTATTCCCGGAATCCTCCGAGGCGCGGCCCGCGGCCGCCGAGACGCCGAAGATCCGCTTCGACCCGGACAACGTTCGCAACGGCCTGGCGCAGCTCGTGCTGACCTTGGTCGAGTTGATTCGGGAACTGCTCGAGCGGCAGGCGTTGCGGCGGATCGACGGCGGCTCGCTCGCCGAGGGCGAAATCGAGCGGCTCGGCGAGACGTTCCTTCGGCTCGGCGAGGAGGTCGAGAGGCTCAAGGAGTACTTCGGCCTTCGCGACGAAGACCTCAACCTGGACCTGGGTCCGCTGGGCAAGTTACGATAGAGAGGAAAAAGGGGACAGGTCCAATTTGCCGGAACGGCCCGAAGGGTGCCGCGCACAAATTGGACCTGTCCCCTTTTTCCCGAACAGAAAGAAGGCACGGCCTCCATGTCCCATGCTCACGCCATCGCCGAGGTCAGCCACGGCAACGGCCTTGCCGACATTCTGGAACGCGTGCTCCAGACCGGCGTGGTTATCGCCGGCGACATTCGCGTGAAGCTGTGCGACGTGGAGCTGCTGACGATCCAGCTCCGCCTCGTGGTCTGCTCGGTCGAGAAGGCCCGCGAGTTGGGAATCACCTGGTGGTGGCAGCAGCCCGGCTCCGCCGCCAGTGACAACGCCGAGACCTCGCGGCTCCCGTCCCGCGCGGAAGCCTCTCTGTCCGCGCCGCCGTCCGACGCGGGGGCGACTTGGGACGAGTATCAACGGTTTTGCGAGTTCGAACGATTTCGGGAATCAACGCGCGCCGACGGGACGTCGGGCTCGATTGCCCGGCATGGTTCCCGGGAAACGACCGGGGGAACCCTCGAATGAACACAATGAACACGTTCATGAAAACGATGGTCTACGGCGCGCTGGACGTGGCGACCATCGGACGCGGCATTCCGAGAAAGATCGGCGGCGAGAAGTTCCGGTTTCCCGTCCGGTGGAGCCGGTGTTACCCGCCGGACTACAAGCCGGACATCCTCGCCGCGATTCGGGCGCACTGCGAAGCGGGCCAAACCGTCCTGGACGTCGGCGCCTATCTGGGGCTCTTCACCGTCGCAATGGCCCGACGCGTTGGGCCGACCGGCGGCGTCTTCAGTTTCGAGCCGGCCGACCATGCCCGAGCCATCCTCGAAGAAACCCTCCGCCTCAACCGATGCGACCGGATCGTCACGGTTTGCCGTGAAGCCGTCAGCGCCGTGACGACGCCCGTGGCGCGATTCTACGACACCGGCGATCCGCTGTCGGAAGGCAACGGTCTGATTCGGACCGCGCCGGACTGCGCCACCACGGTCGTGCCCACGGTGAGCGTCGACGATTTCGTCGCCCGGCGCCGCCTGGGGGTGCCATTTCTGAGAATCGACGTCGGGGGCTCGGAGCTGGACGTGCTGCGGGGGGCGCGGCGGACGCTGCTGAGCTGCCGGCCCGCCGTCGCGCTGTCGGTGTATCCCCACGTGCCGAGCCGGGGTGAGATCGCGCTGGCGGAGATCTGGGATCTCTTGGCAACGTGCCACATGACGGTCCTTCGGCGGAATCGCCGCCTCGGCCGCGAGGAGTTCCTGCAAAACACGACGCCGCTCGACGTCGAGCTGATTCCGAAGGACTGAAGCGGCCGCACGCGTGGCGCGTACGGTGCGTGCTCGCACCCACGAGAATCGCTGGTGCGCGCTTGCACCAGGGTCAGTCGAAAGGGCTTGTGCGTGCAAGCACGCATTACATGAACGGCCCTAACCATCTCCAGGGGGGTATAGGAGACTTGCTCACCCGCATCGGCGGATTAGAACGGCGCTGGCCTGGCCTTGTGGCGTGACGCTGAGGTTGATGAAGCTCGATCCCGACGGCGTCTGGCTGTCGGTCACCGCCGCCACGGGGCACTCCGGGTCAGGCGTCTCGTAGTTCAGCACCGGGAAAAGATGTCCGTGGCCCAGCGCCAGAACGCTGGCCACCAGTTCGACCATCCCGCTGCCCGCGCCGAGATTGCCGAAATGGCTTTTGGCCGCGACGACGGGAGTGGGAGCAGGGCGGTCGCCAAAGACGGACTGGATCGCCGCGGCTTCCTCGGCGTCGCCGGTTCTGGTGCTCAGGCCGTGGGCGTGGACGTGCCCGATTTCGTTGGCAGAGAGGCCCGCGCGTTCGAGGACGGTTCGCATCACGTTTTCGAGGGCCTGCTGGCGCCGGGCGACGAGGTTCGCCCCGGCTACGGCGCTTGAGGCTCGGGAGAGCACCTCGGCGTGGATCGTTGCGCCCCGGGCCTCGGCCGACGACAGGGCTTCGAGGACGATTGCCCCCGCGCCCTCGCCCAGAACCGCGCCGCTGCGATCGCGATCGAAGGGGCGGCTTGCGGCGGCCGGGTCGCCCGAGCCGTCGGCCAGTTCGTCCTGTTGGAGGCAATGGATCATCTTCATCGGGTGCAGCCGGGTGCCGGTGGCGGCGGCGAGCATGGCGTCGGCGCGACCTTCGGCCACGATCCGGAAGGCCTCGCCCACCGCGAGATTGGCGGCCGCCTCGCGCAGCGTGATCGAGTTGTTCGGTCCGCGAAGATCGTTGTAGATCGCCAGGTGACTTGCCGGCATATTGGGGAGATACTTCAGCAGCCACAAGGGGGACATGCGTGGCATTCCGTCGGTGGGCCAGCGGGCGAAGTCGAAGTCGCCGTTTTCGTCGAGCGACTTCTGGATGCCGTCAACAAAGTCGTCCGGCAAGGAGAGCATGTAGTCGGCGCCGAAGTTGATGCCGACGCGGTCCGGATCGAACGAGCCGGAGGTCAACCCGGCGTCGGCCATGGCCTTTTGGGCAACGGCGACGCCCATCTGGCACTCGCGGCACATGACCTTCAGGCCCTTGCGAATCGCCTTCTTCTGATCCTTGTCGAGGTCTCCGAAGTCGTCGACGTCGCCGGTGAACTGTCGAGCCTCGGCGGCGAAGCGGACCCCCAGGGCTTCGGGCGGGACAATAGTCAAAGGACCGACTCCGCTACGGCCGGCGCGGAGGGCCTCCCAGAGTTCGCCCGTCGTGCTTCCCAAGGGACCGATGGCCCCCATCCCCGTGATCACCACTCGTCGCTGCCGGCCATCCCGTCGCGCTACGCTCATCAGATCCACCCGTCCGAACAAAGTAGGTCAACCAGGCAAGCCATTCTAGCGGGCGGTCGGTGGTGCGTCGAGTGGAAGCTTCAGTACCGCCCATGGTACGTCTTGGCCTCGCGCCCCGCCGACCGCGTATCTTGGGGGGTGTCGGCGGTTTTCCCCCGACCTTCGACAAACACCAAGAGGTCGGCCCTGGCCGGCGACGTTCCCAGTGGCAGCGGGATTCCCGCGACCAAAGGCTTGCCCGCGTTGGGAGTCGGAAGCGCCACCATTCCCATCCCGATCAACAGCACCTGCTCGGTCGGCCAACGAAAGCGTTCGTGGAACCGGAAGTGGCTGATCTGGGGGACCTCGATCGTGGTGCGCTGTCGCGGCGCGACGGTGGTCGGGACGTCCAGCGTGACGGAAACCATCTTCTCGACCTGGGTCACGGTGCATTTCACCGTGGCGTCGATCGTGCCCCCGTCGAGCGACAGCAACGGGCAAAACTCCAGCGAGAAACCTTCGTCAACCTGGCCGGTTTGTTGCTGGAAGCCGGGCCACGCGTCCGAGCGAAGCGTCACGTCGCGGATGTAGTCCCGGCCGCGCATCGAGGATACGACCGTCGACTGGCCGTTGTTCACCAACAGGTGGGGCGAACTGTGCTCGCGATAGTCGCTTCGCCGCCGCAAGTCGGCCAGCAGGATGGCCGCGTTCTCTTTCTGAAGCACCCACGCCTGGACGCCCGGCGTCTGGACTTCCACCGCCCGGAGCAGTCCCTGGGCCTTCGCCCGCCAGTTCGGCTGATCGACCGTCACGATCCTCAGGGCGAACGCGCGGCTTTCGGCCTGGCTTCCGACGAACCGGTCGACGACGCCGGCGACGACGGCCTGCATTTCGGGCGTATGGTAGACGCGGAGCTTTCGCGGGCCGCAACTGAGGATGCTGAGTGTCTCGCCGTGCCACGCCTCGTAGCCGGTTTCGCGGAGAATCCAGTCGACGATCGCCTGTTCCGGCCGTTCGGTCGAGGTGACGCGCAGCGTGTAGTCGCTGATGTCATAGTCCCGCCAGACCTGGCCACGGTCGTTGGGCAGGGCGGCCGGCCCCGCGGGCGCGGGCACGGACGTCGTGGCGGCGCGATCGGCGCTGGCCGGCGCGGGAGTGGTTGGCGCGGGAGCGGCCGGCGCGGGGGCCGCCCGGGCGACGCTCGGCGTACCGTCGCCGACGCTTCGCCAGCCGGTGGCCGGCTGGTCGCCGACGTCGGTTCGAGGGGCCTGGGCCGCCGCCAGTCCGACGACGGTCGACAAGAACGAGGCCACGAGGAAGGATCTCGCGAACATGCTTCAGCCTCCTTGCCGAAGACGGTGGTTTCGACGGGGCACGGAGAAACTTGTCGCGGAGTATAAGGAAGCCCGCGTTTCGGGGCAAGACCGATGGTGGGGCCGCCAAGGACATGCCGCACCCCTCGACCAGGGATAATCCTTGCCCCATGGTCGCGAGTTGCGACGGCACTCTCCGCGAATGTCGTCGGCCTTTGGGCCAATGTTTTCGGCCAATGTTCTCGGCCAATGTATTGACATACGGCATACAGGGGGGTACGATGGTTCTCACAGTATCGGATTTCCACGTTCTGGTATTCCAGTGACGGGATTGTAGTATCCCAGCGACAGGACGCAGGCAACTTGGGCGCTTCCATCGTTGTTTCTTCCCAGAGGATGCCACAATGAGGGTGATTTTGAAACGCGGGGGGATCGGCCGCCCGGCCGGTCCTTGGCACTCGGTCCGCGCGAGCGTGTCGGTGTTGATCTTGGCGGCGTGGCTCTTGCCCGCCGAGCGCGTCCAAGCCGCCTTTACCGAGTGGCCGTTGACCGGCGACGCCGACTGCGGCGTCTCGGCGGATAAGCTCTATACCCATGCCTACAACGCTTGTGCCTCGGCCACCGTGACGGTCAACGGCGTTGCGTTCCTGCCCACGGGAACCGGCGCACAGCCATCGGGGAGCAACTACTCGACGGCCGGGTTCCCCTACCCTTACCCGAGCTTTTCCAGCCCCACGAGAATGGTGTCGGGCAATATCGGCACGGTGGTTGGTAGCTTCCTTTACGGCACCCTTGCCGGCTCCAGCCCGGCGACTTCCACCCTGACGCTGACCGGTTTGGAGGTCGGCGAGCGTTACACGACCACCTTCTACAACATGGGTTGGGGAGGGCCCGGCATTCGCTGGGTGCGTCTCACCACGAGCGACGCTGGCGAGTGGTTCGAGTTCGACGAGAACTCCTACGGCAGCGGCTACGGCCAGATGGTCACGTGCTCGTACACGGCGGCGCACACGTCGCTGAGCTTCGTCTTCCGGCCGCTCACCGGCGACACGTATCACCTGTACGGCTTCACCAACGAGATAGCCGACGTGCTGTTTGAAGACGGCTTCGCGATGGGAACCAACACGGACAAGTTCAATCTGAACTACGATCTGACCGCTCGCCAGCGCGGCTCGTTGCCCGCGATCAACTACGTTACCACGCCCGGGGCCAACGTCCAGATCGGAAACAAGGCATTTGCGACCGGCGGCGGCAACAACCTGATGATCGCCTTTGATTCCGCCGTCTCGTTGGACCACAATTTCGGCGAACTCGGCGGGTTCCCGGGCCTGAAGATCCACTTCGAGATGGCGATCGACGCCGTCGGCGGCGGCGACAACGACATGGTGGCCGGGTTCTGCCTCGGCGCGAGCGGGGCCAACAAGCTCTGTGACTTCAACGCGAACGTGCCGCACTTCGGAATGTCCTTCGGCGCCGGAACCGGCGCGTTCAAGGCGTACAACGGCAACACGCTTGTCAGCCCGACCGGCACCGGCCCGCTGTGGAGCGCGGCCGACGGCGCCATGCACAGGTTCGACGTCGTCTTGACCGACCCGACGGACTGGAGTCCCTTCAACGGCTCCGGGCAAACGGACGTTGAAGTCTTCGTCGACGGCGTTTCCGTGTTTACGTACACGAAGGGCTCGGGCGGATATTCGGACAACTACCTCAGCTTCCGGGCGTCGGAGGTGGCGATTCTGGACAACCTGCGGGTCCAGCTTCTCGAGGATCCTATTTTTCCTGACGAAGGCGCGACTGCCAACGTGCCGGAGCCTTCGACGCTCGTGCTGTTGCTGGGCGGCCTGGCGCTGGCCGCCGCGGCCCGATGGCGGTCGCGCGCGGCGGTGCTGGCGGTGGCGGCCGTGGTGGCGTGTCTGTCGGGCGGCACTGCCCGGGCGGCGGGCACGTTCGCCACCCAGGCGTTTACCGGCGACGCCGACTGCCGCATCGCGGCGGACGACGCCAATCTGTTCGCGGTCAACATGAACGCGGTCGGCAGCCTTCCGATCAACGGCGCCGCGTTCCTCGGCACGGGCAACAGTATCGGCAATCCCAGCGGGGTCATGTTTTCGATGAGCAATTTCGGCAGCGCGATCAAGGGCGTGCTGAGCAACACGACCGGCGCGGTCAAGGGATTGGTCGACGGATACGTCTTCGGCAGTGGCGCGTCAGCGCAGACGATTTCGCTCGCCGGCTTGCGGGTCGGCCAAGACTACGAGTTCACGCTTTTCAGCTTGGGGCGGGGGGACCCGGCGACGCAACAGCGTGGGATGACCATTGGCACCAGCGATGGGGTCGCCGGCTATCGCTACGATCAGAACTGGTCCGGCCTGAAAAACGCGCACACGCTCACCTACGATTTCACCGCCCAGGCGAGGACGGTGGACATCAGCATCGTGTCCGACACAACAAGTTACCCGATGCAGGTCTACGCCATGTCCCTCGCGATCGACGGCGCCAAGGCGCTCGTGTCGGACAACTTCTATGTCCCGACCGGCACGGGGGTGCACGACATCAACGCCAGTCTGGCCAATCGCCAGGGCGGCACGCTGGGCACGATCGGATACACGACCGCCCCGGACGCAAACCTGCAGGTCGGCTACACGACTCTCGGCACCGCGGTCCGCGGCGGCATGTTGATCCGCGACGGCGGCGCGGTGTCGCCCGACGCCAACTTCAACGGCGCCAGCGCGGCGGGCGGACTGTTGATCGACTTCGACATGGCCCCGGACGCGCTGGGCAGCTCGCCCGGCATGTTCGCCGCCATCAACCTCGGCATGAGCGCGGCCAACCGTTTTGGTTCGGCCCGCGCCGCGGCGACGCATTTCGCCATCGAGTTCGAGGGGTTGCAGGGGACCTTCCAGGCGTTCAACGGCGGCACGAAGGTTAGTCCGGCCGTCACCCCCGCCAGTTGGGCGGCCCCGGCCGGCGGTGGACCCGCCATGCACCATTTCGAGTTACTGCTGACCGACCCGACCGACGACAACCCGCTGGACGGGAGCGGCCAAACGAACATCGAGGTTTTCGTCGACGGCGCGTCGATATACACTTATACGAAGACGGGCGGCGGATACGCGAGCAATTACATCAATTTCGAGGCCAACAACCTGGCGGTGATCGACAACCTGCTCATCAGCCGAATCCAACAGACGTTTGGCCCCGGCGACGCCAACGGCGACCACGTTGTGAACGACGAGGACGCCTCGATCCTCGGCGCCCACTGGCATCAGACCTCGGGCGCCGAGTGGAGCGACGGCGACTTCAATACCGATGGAAAAGTGGATGACAAGGATGCCGCCATCTTGGCGGCGCACTGGGGCGCGACCGGCGAGGAGACGGGCGGAACCGTCCCAGAGCCATCGTCGGCGGCCCTGATTCTCGCCGGACTGGCCGTGCTCTCGTGCCGGCGCCGGCGCGGGGACTAGCAGAGGCGTTGCTTGGAAGGGGCGAAGGAACAAGGGGACGAAGGCAAAAACCGTGGAAGGCGACTCCGTCGCCGAAAACAAGGGCGCGATCCCGGGACCATCGGCGACAGGGCCGCCTCCCACGGTCGGAAGAAGAGACCCAAAGCTCGTTCGGAGGCAGGTTCTTCTCCGGGCGAGTGTCCTTTCCCAACCAACACGACCCGCGAAGGACGGTACCATGATTCGTTACCATCGTTCTCCTCTCACGATCGCTTCCCCACCGCGCGCGCCTCGGCGCGGCAGACTCGCGTTCACGTTGGTCGAGCTATTGGTGGTGATCGCCATCATCGGCAGTCTGATCGCGCTGTTGTTGCCCGCCGTCCAGGCCGCGCGCGAGGCCGCCCGGCGGATCCAGTGCAGCAACCACCTGAAACAGATCGGCGTGGCGATTCACGGGCACCTTGCGGCTCACCGGCAGTTTCCCACCGACGGCTGGAGTTGGGCGTGGTTGGGCAGCCCGGACCGGGGCGTCGGCCGGGAGCAGCCGGGCGGCTGGATCTTCAACGTCTTGCCCTACATGGAACAGCAAGACGTGTATAACATGCTCTCCGGCTGCACCTCCGTGTTTGACGCCCCGCCCATCGCCAAGGCCATGGTGGAGATCCCGATCGCCACGATGAACTGCCCGACCCGACGCGCCTCCAAGCTCTACCCGATCGGCTTGGCCGACCCGAAAGAGAGCAATCCGTTCTTCGCCGTGGGGACGAACACGGGCAAGGCCGCCACGCTGAGCCTGGTGGCGCGGAACGACTATTCGGGCAACGGCGGTCTCGTGTGGAATTGCTACTACGTCAAGGGCGTGAACGGGAGCCCGATGAGCCTGAACGAGTTTGCGTCGGCCGAGGGACAGGCGAACCTCGACACGATCGCCAGCAGTTCGACCGGCATTTTCTACGCCGGCTGCGAGGTTACGGAGCGCGACGTTTCCGACGGGCTGAGCAACACCTATCTGGTCGGCGAGAAGTACTTGTGTCCCGACTTGTACGAAACCGGGACGGATAGCGGCGACAACGAGTACATGCTCGGCGGCGACAATGAAGATTTTGTTCGCTGGACCAACAATGGAGGTGGTTACCCCCCTCCGAGGCAGGACACGCCCGGTCTGGCCCTGCGATTCAACTTCGGTTCGGCCCACACTGTCGGGCTGAACATGGCGTTCTGCGATGGCAGCGTCCACACGATCAACTACGACATCAACCTCGATACCCACTCCTATCTGGGCAACCGCAAAGACGGCCAGGCGATCGACCCGACCACGTTGGGGTGGTGAATATCGTGGAGAATAGACGGAGGGCCACGCGCCGTCGTGGCCGCCGGGTTTGCGCCTGGTGTCGCGGCCACGACGGAGCGTGGCCCTCCATCTACGGGCTGCCTAGCCCAGACTTTTCCTCGTTTGCGAGCTGCTTTTCGCCGTTAAGTGGCTTGGCTGCAAGGGGTTGCGTGCTTGGAATGAATTGCATTATGTAGCCACTAAAAGCGCACAGATGCCCCTTGACAACGGCTTGACAGTGCGTATAATCACGTCATGCCAAGCAGAGACGGCGCTGTTCATGTAGCCACAACGAGGAGAACCTATCTGGGTAGGGTCTACCAGTC
>JAPLNP010000525.1 GCA_026401055.1 Planctomycetia bacterium | reverse complement strand
TGAGAAAATCGAAGCTCACCTGAAAATCAGCCTGCGATTCCATCTTGGGCCTCCGAGTTGCAGTCGAAGTGATTTTCAACTAACCACTTAGATGCGCTCGGAGGCTCAAAGATTCCCGCAATTCTGAATAATCCGGGTTAGAGTCTTGTAGGACCGAATATCTTCCGGAGCGGGTCTTCCATTTGAGAAGATAATTTCGGAGAATCGTCGCTGGCTCGCGGCACTCGGAAGGCCGCGGCGAGGGTTTCACGCCAGAACGGTGCTCCAACCAACGCAAGCCAGCGGTCCACGATTGGTGGGGGCGCGTTTTGGGAGAATACTCTCGTTGCTTCGCAACACCGACGATTCTCCGAACACGCCGTTTGCCATGGCAGGCGTTCCGCGGAAAATCGTCGGCGCCACCCGCGCGAGCAAGAGCTCGGTGGCGCTATGTCTCAACGTGAACTCCCAATCGGGAAGTCCCTGATTCTCCCACCAGCGCTGTACGGGCAGCCGGCACGCCGAAGTATACGCGAAGATAGCGGTCCATCGCGCGGGTCTGGGTCAAGACGCCGTTCTCCCATCGAGAGATCGTCTCTACGGCTACCCCCAAATGCTCGGCTAGGATCCGTTGGCTCAGGCCGAGTTCCACGCGGTTCATGCGAATCTGTTCGCCAGAAAGAAGGCCAAGCTGCTCACGCAATACCTGGGCAATCTGCTCGTCAGCGTCGTTGTCGAACACGAGCTCGCCGCATGCGCCGCAGCACGGGACCCGCAGCCCGGGAATCTCAACCGTGTAAAGCCGGCCATCGTGCTTGATCCGCGAAGTATGCGCCACCGTGGCCGGCCGCACCTCCTTCTTGCCGCATTCTGGGCACCGCCATGGGAACGGCTTCGCCCTGGAATGCGACACCTCGGTCGTCTTGGCTTTTTCAGGCGTCATGGATGCTCACAACGTGGATGGTGGGATCGTCGGGGTCGTCCTCGACGAGGATCGTTTCGATGTAGAGAAGCCGGCCCCCAATTTCAATGCGAAAGTCGTAGTGGAAGCGATGGCCGCTCCACTCGGGCCTCGTCTCGCGGACCTCGTCGATCTCGCCGGCGCGCCGGGCACAAGCGTCTTGCCCGCCGGATTCACCACCGATGCGACAGTCTCGTTACGAGCCCTTCCCCTCGCCGTACTCCGCGACGATCTCTTGCACGCCGTCGAGCTTGCCGGGCAGTTCCACCCACTCCTTCTCACGGTCGAACTTTTCGTAGGGCTTGCCGTTGACGGTGACTCGCTCGATCGGTTTGCCTTCGGGATGGCGAAGCCGCAGGTAGATCTTCTCCGGCGGATTCCGCCCGGGCGGCGTGAGTACCGCCTTGATCCGCCGACCGCCGTCTTCCAGGTTGATCTCCAGCGACATCGGGCCGAAATGGGTCGCCGCCCGGGCGATGCGGAGCGGTTGCCCGGCGGCCATCCAGTACCGCGGGATGCCCTGGCCCAGGTAGAGCGTTTTGCCGTCCTCGCGGATGAACATCATCCGCAGCCAGCCGGTGACGTTCGCCTCGTCGGAGGACTTGAAATGGTCGCCGGCCGGGTAGCCCAACTCGGGCTTGCTGTGCTCGTTGAGCATCATCGTGCCCGGGTAAAACGCCGACGCGAATCCGTTGAAGTACGCCCGGACGAAGTGCTTGATCTCGTCGCGGTACAGGTACGGCACGGGCCCTTCGAGCAGATTCGCCTGGAAGGAGAACCCGCCCCGCGAGAACCAGAATTCGTCGAAGTTCGGAATCGCGTACCCGTACACGTCCGAAATGTACAGGTTGTCCTCGTAATCCTTGATGATCCACGTGGCCTCGGGCGTTTCGGGCGCGATGAGTTGGTAGGTCAGCAGGAACATCGGCCCTTCGAGCGTCTCGCGGATCCAGCCCACGCTACGGCCGGGATGGTTGGGACACGACGGGAACTTGGGCACGTACGTCCCATCGCGGAGCCGGACCACCGGCGAGAGGATCCGCGACTCGGTGATCCCCCGCATCACGTCGTCGTGGTACGCCCGGGCGTCCTTCACCAGCCGCGGGGCGTCGGGGTGCCCGAAGTCGGCCAGGGCATCGGCCACCGCGTCGAACCCCCAAACCGTCGCGGCGTTCGTGGCCGTCCAGTACCAGTAGTCCTGAACGTCCTCCAGCCCGCCGGCCGGCAAAAAGCCGTATTCGATCGGCCGGCTGCCGTCTTCGCTTGGCTGCATGGTTGCCTGGCGTTCGCGGGTGACCCAGTCGCAGGCCTTGATGAGATTCGGCGCGACGCGCTCCATCCATTTCCGGTCCCGGGTCATCCGCCAGTGTTCGGCCATTCCCCACATCACGTAGCCGTGGTGCTTATTGTAGCCGACGTGTTCGTAGCCGGCGGTGCCGTAGAACACGCCGTCGGCCGACTTGAAGTTGCCGGGCAGCCCCACGGAGCCCTGATAGTGGATCCAGGAGTCCAGGCAATCCTCCGCCGCCTTGTGGCAGCCGCGACGCTCCAGGTCGGCGACCATCATGATCGACTCGTTGGGGAACAGGCCGTAGCCGAACGTGCCCACCCGAGCGTAACGCCAGTTCTTGTTGAGGTCCTTGACGCAGTTGACCTCAAGGTGGCGCAGATGGGCCTTGTAGAAGTGGTTCAGCCACGGTTCCGGCGTTTGAATCTCGGCGCTTGCGGCCGTCAGGTTGTCCCAGAACTGGCACACCCGCCCACGTGCCTCGTCGAAATCGCGCTTTCGCAGTTGCTCGATCTCGTCCTTGCCGGTGAGCGTGATCGTGGGGATGGCGAAGTTGAGTTCGTGCGACTGGCCCGGCTTCAACTCGCGCGACCAGGAGATCGCGCCGTCGGAGGATTTCAACTCGCCGCCCTTGCCGGGCTTCAACAGATAGCGCAGCCGCGGGCCGTCCGCCGTTCTGGCCACGACCTGGTCGCCGTCGAGGTCGAGACCCTTGTCGTCGGTGGGCGACGTCAACGCCAGTCGCGCGGTCGCCGTCTCCGCGGTCGACACGTTCACCACGCGGACCTTCATCACCAGCACGGTCGGATCGTCCAGTCGCGATTGGCTCATGTCCGCGTCGAGCTTGTCCAGAAGCGTCTGCTGTTCGTAGTAGAGCGGCCCCTCGATCCACCACGTCCGCAGCACGGGCAAATAGCCCTTGTACAACTCGCGGCCGGCGCGGCACGACTCCGGCGGAAAGCCGAACCGCAGCGTCAAGCCGTCGCCCGGCCAGCCCTTCCGCTCGGAATCCCTCGGGCTGCGATCGATGTTGAACCATCGGCCGATGCTCGTGATCCAAACCTCGCCGTCGGCGTACTGCTTGACCGCGTTGCGGTTGCCCGGCAGGCCGTGTACGAACCACAGCGGGTGCTTCAACGGCATGTCATCCCATGCCCGGGAGAGCGTTTGCTCGGGCATGTCGAACACGCGGTCGTAGACGCCACGGCCGCCGAACGTCTTGCGGTCCTGCCGAGCTTGCTGGAGCGTCACCGGATCGTCGGCGCGGGCGACCAACACGCCCAGGTCATCGACCAGAATGCGGTCTTTGGCCAAGTCGTCCGTGGCGAACGAAAACGGCCGCTGCCGCGAGCGGACCGTCACGATCGAGCGATCGGCCGGATCGTCGGTCACCAGCAGGTCGGCTTCGACGCCGGCCTCACCGTTGGCCGGCACGGTCCATTGCCCGTCGGCCGAGATCTTCGTGGGACTCTTCGGAAGCGGCCGCGCCGCGAGCAGCTTTCCGTTGAAGACCTCAAGATGACAGGCGTCTTCGCCTTCCAGTTTCACCGCCGGGTTGCCGGGCGTGCCCGAGACGATGCGGACGGTGATCGGGCGGCACGTGCTCGTGGTGAAGACCTGGAACGCTTCGATCTTGGGCAACGCCCCGTCGGAGGAGATCCGGACCTTGAGCGTCTTGCGATAGGGGACGCCGGGCTGGGCGAGGTCGGGAAACTCGCCCTTTCCGGTCGGCTTCAAAACGAACGTCAACCGCCGACCGTCCGCTTGGACTTCCGCGTCGGCGCGCTTCCACTGGCCGTTCGTCCAATCGTCGATCGGCACCCAGCCCCGCGCGGAGGCGGCATCGGCGAGGTTCAACTCCGGGCCGCCGTCCCACGAGCCGTGCCAGTACTCGACGCGGATCGACTCCTTCGCCGCGGCGGGAACGTCTTGGGCAAAAACCGCCTCCACCCGGGCGACCTTGCGTGGCAACGTCCGAGGCCGCCGAAGATCCCGTGGGCCTTGCAGACCGACGGGTGGCACCGACGATTTTCCGAAATCGCTCATTGTCGGTGGCAACGCTGTTGCGGAAGATCGTCGGTGCCACCCGCGTCAACGAGAGCCGCTGGGCGGCGGTGAATAAGGCGCGGATGGCGTCTGAGACTTGCCCACTGGCGAAGTGGCCGTTACGTGCTTCGGTGCCTGTTGCCTCGACGGCGCAGTCGCAGCGGGCGGCCCTTCGATGACTCGCGCGCCGAGACCTACGGCGATGCCGAGAACTGCAATAGCTGCTACCACCGCCGCTGGCGCGACGACGAACACCAAGAACACTGCCACCATCGCGCCCATTGCGCCGTGAAACCCGGATCGAAATGAGGATCTCCCCGCAGCCCGGAAGACCGGCGTGTGGCACCGGGGACATGCGGTCGCTCGCGTACTGAGATCCGCGCCGCAAAACGGGCATCGAATCAGCGCCATCGTTCGTCCCTCCGGCCACCACCCTACCGCGACGCTCCCCGCGACGCAACCCCCCGGTATAGCGAGGTGGCTCCGTGCGTAAGACACCACGCGGGTGCCACCGACGAAGGATCTTGCCCGCTCTATTCGCCCGGCTTGCGCTCCGTGAGATCCTTGGCGGATCGCGAGTGGGGACCGTCGGCGCGCAGACGCCGGCTCTCGTCGAGGATCTCCAGGCCGCTCTTGGGCCCGGCGGGGGTGGCGTGCGGGCCGTCGGCATCGGCCGTCGGCGCGACCGGCTTGGCGCGACCGATCCCAAGACGCCCGAGCGCCGGCTGCAGCAGATGGGCGTTGTCGCGCAGGTAGCGCCACCGGAAGTAGTAGTGGCGAAAACACTTCGCGTGCAGTTCCGCCACCCGTTCGATCGAAAGGTCCCGGCACTTCATCACCGGCGTGTAGACGTCGTAGTGGCTGAAGTCGAAATCGGCAATCTGGTCCTTGACTTGCTCGAAGAACTCGGTGCCGGGATAGGGGGTAAGGACGTTGAAGTTGGCGAACGTCGGTCCGACCGTCTTGGCATAAGCGAGCACGGACCGGATCGACCGCTCGGTGTCCTCGGGGAAACCGATCAGGAAGCCGGCCACGGTGCGGATGCCCATCGCGCGGCAGAGACGGATGAACTCGGCCTGCCGATCTTCCTTGATCGGGGCACGGTGATAGCGGCGCAAGGTCTCGTCGTCGGGCGTCTCGATCCCCACGGTGATGCTCGTCAGCCCCACCCGCTTCAATACCCGCAACACCTCCGGCCGCATCAGGTCGATTCGCGTCTCGATCGAAAACTGGATCTTTTCGGGCATCCGCGCGATCAGTTCGGCGAGACGGAAGACGTTCTTTCGATCCGCGCCGAACAGCGGATCGCGGAACTTGAACGACCGGAAGCCCCAGTGCCGGATGTCGTGGCGGATCTCGTCGACCACGGCCTCGGGATTGCGCAGGCGGTTGCCGCCGTCCAGAAGGAGATAGGGGCAATAATTGCACTTGAGCGTGCAGCCGCGGCTCTGTTGGATCAGCGCGGTCGGGAACTTCCAGAAGTCATAGCCGATGCGGAACCGGCGCGGCGCGAACGGCGACCAGTCCGGAAACGGCAAGGCGTCGAGGTCCTCGATCACGCCCAACTGAACCGTCGCCCCGGGCCGCGCCAGCACCTCGTCGAGCTTCCACAGCAACTGCTCCGCCTCGCCTTTGACGACCGTGACGCCCAGGTCGGCGAACGCCTCGGGCATGACCGACGCGACGGTGCCTACGACGAGCACTCGGGCGGCGGGATTGGCCCGGAGCACCTCGGCGATCGCGCCGCGCTCGAGGTCGAGCGTGATGAGCGAGGGGTTGAACACGTAGAGGTCGGCGCCGGGGACGATCCGGTCCTCGGCGTACTCGACGCCATGTCCCAGCCGGCGGAAGATCGCCGCCAGATGGGCAAACAGCAGGGCGACCGGCCGGCGGTCGCGGCGGAAGAAGTAGCGAATGATCTTGTCGCGAACGGCCCCGCGATCCGGATACTGGCCGATGCCCATGCCGCCCGCGAAATCCTTCGAAACGTCCCGTTTCCTCGTATCCCAGAGCACAACGTGCATCGCGGTCTCCTCAGGCGGCGCGCCGGTAGGCCGGAGACGGTTCGGCATCCGGCGTCGCGATTTCGTCGCGGCGAGTGATGCGGATCCGTCCGCCGGTGGAAAGTCGATACGTGATCCCGCGCCACGTGATGTGGCGCCCCAGCATCGAGGCGAACATCCCCACCGCGTTGGCCAGACTCACCAGCGGCCAGGCCACGACGTCGAATCGCCGCGCGCGACGCAGTTCGGCTCGCAGATCGGGGCAATACAACTCGATGAGGTCCTGGCGCATCCATCCCCGGGCGACGTTAATGAGGTAGAGCGCCGCGCAGGCCCCGGCGGGGAGCCACACCGCCGCGCCGGCGACCAGCCCCTGGATCACGGCGCCGAGGCTGATCCACCACGCGAGGTTCGGCAGTGCCGCGGACGCCAGCCCCAATGCCCAGGCCCGGGGCGTGTAGAACCGGCCGATCAGATATTGTCGGCGGAGGAACGAGAACATCTGCCGAAGGCCGCCGTCGGTCGGCGAGGTGACCACGCCCGCCGGTTCGAATCGCACGCCGAGCTTGTTCCGGCGCAGGACGTTGCTGGCGACCAGGTCGTCGCTGAGCGTTCCCTTCCAGGCACGGTGCAGATCGATGGCTTCGAACGTGTCG
>JAPLNP010000065.1 GCA_026401055.1 Planctomycetia bacterium | reverse complement strand
CCGGCGAGGCGACCGCCGCCGCCGGCGGGTCGAGCCAGTCGAACAGATAGTCGGGCGAATCGAGCGACTCCGGCCGGCCGGACTCCAACTTCTTGAAGTCGACGATCAAGCAAGGCGGAAACACCTGGGCAAGCGCCACGGCCAACTCGTGCGGCCCGATCTCGCTGACGTGGCCGCGATAAAGCGTCAGGCCCGTGTCGCATGTCTCGACCGTGTAGCGGACTTTGCTTTGGCCGGGTGGGCGGGTGGCGGTCACCGGTTTGAAGGGCGCGACGAGGCCGGTCCGCCTCATTTCACCGACCGCGGGGTCCGGTCCGCGAGTGACCTGATTCGCCTCGATGTGAACGGTGAACTTAGTGCTGCCGGCGAGAATGCGGTCCCCGTCGCGGAGTCTCACGCGCCCGGCGGCCTGCTGTCCGTTGACCTGCGTTCCCTCGCCGCCGGCGAGGTCGTCGAGGTAGCAGTTGGCATGGTCGGTTTCGAGCGAGAAGTGGACGTCGGCCAGGCTCTGGTCGCCGGCGACGGCGAGGTCGGCCCACTCGGTCCGTCCGACGCCGAGCACCTGTCGGGCGCCGAGGGAGACCTTCCTTCCGGCGTCGGGTCCGGATGCTATTTCGAAGACGACTCGCATAACGATTGGCTTTTTGTCGTGAGTCGGCTCACCCGTCGACGACCTCGACGGTCAGCCCGGTTTCGTTCTTGCTCTTAAGCCTGTCGAAAAGATCGCGAGTGCTGGGAGCGACGACGCCAATACAGCCTTCGGTGCCGGGGACGTTTCCGTCCGGATGGATGCCGAGATTGCCGGCGCCCAGCCAGAGGAACCAGCCGAAGCCCTTCGGGTCCCTGAAGGCGGACTTGGCGTAGATCTTATTGAACCCAACGTCCTCGACCTTCTCCGTTCCGGTCATCAGGGCTCCCTTGGGCACCTGGTAAGTCTTGGAGGTCAGAGGTTCATACTTGCCCTGGATCCCCGACCGCGCCTTCCAGGTTTTGCCGAACCCGGTCAGCGTGCCCGCCTTCTTGTTGAAAATCAGATCGGCCATGACAACTCCTCCCCTATTGGTTTGTGGGAAAGACGATCGCGAAGATCGCGGTGGAACGTGGACAATGGTAGAGTGGGCCGAGCACGGCGAGTCCCACCGATAGGACTACGAAGTCGATGGGTCGGACGGCTCACTGCTTCTGCTCTTTTCAAGAAGGCTCCCGAGTGGAGTACGCGATGTTAGAACGGCGTCGACTTCTGGCCCGTCTTGTGGTTGTCGGCCGCGCTGGGCTCCGTGGGCGCGGCCTCCTCGGCGTCGGTGGGCGCGGCGGGGCTGGAACCGCTGCCCACGCCCGCGGCGCCGCCGCTGTTGATGAGGACCAGGGGGGTGCCCTGGATGGTCACGCCCGCTGGCCCGATGTCGACGAAGCCGCCGGGGCCCTTGATGGTCAGTTGCAGTCCGGCCTCGATGACGACTTTCATTCCGGCCTTCAGGTGGATTTCCTGTCCGGCCTCCAGCGCGTGCTTCGTGCCCACCTTCTCTTGCTGGGCCAGGCCCACGGTGAGCGACTGGTTCAGGTCGACCTTCTCCTTGCGGTCCTTCTTCACGTGGACGTGATTCTCGCCTTCGATCAGTTCCTTTTTGTCTTTCTTGATGACGATGTCCTGGTTGCCGTCGCCGTCGATCCCGCCGACCAGGAGCTTCATGTTGCCGCCGATGTGCTCGGTGTGGTTGTTGTGGACCTTGAGATGCTTGTCCTTGTAGACCATTTCGCGCTGGTCGCCGCCCTTGCTGCCGTCCTTCTCCCAGCCGATGATCTGGTGCCGGTCAGAGATGATCCGCGACAGCGACTGGTTCTTCACGCGGACGTCCATGTTCCGCTCGGCGTGGATGAAGATCTGCTCCTTGTCCTTCTCGTCCTCGAAGCGGATCTCGTTGTAGCCGTCGCCGCCCAGGGAGGAGTTGGTCTTGATGTAGCTGCGGGTGGGGAAATCCTCGGGGTTGTAGGGCGGCGTCTGTTCGCCGTTGTAGACGACGCCGGTGATGATCGGCCGGTCGGGGTCGCCCTCGAGGAAGCTGACGATCACTTCCTGGCCGACGCGGGGGATGAACATCGCCCCCCAGTTCTTGCCGGCGATGATCTGACCCACGCGGATCCAGACGGGCGTCACCTGTCCGCCCTGGTACCGCGTGCCGTAGCGGTCCCAGAAGAACTGCACCTGGACGCGGCCGTGCTTGTCGACGTGGATCTCCTTGCCCTTCGGACCGATAACCACCGCCGTCTGCGAGCCTTGGATCGACGGCTTGGGCGTTTGGCGCCGGGGTCGGAACGTGACCGCGGCGGGAATGCAGCGGAACGTATTGGAGTAGGTCTCTCCGAGCCCTTCGTTGAAGGCGGAGTCGGCCGCCGAATGGTTGATCGTCGTAATCAGGTACTCGCCGTTCTCGCCGGAGGAAGGGTGCTCGTCCAGCGTGAACTTGGCTCCCGGCGTGAAATACTCGCACAGGCTCGACCCGGCGGCCACGTCGTACGCGACCTCTTCTTCCTCCATGCGCCGCTCGGTGTACCGGTCGCCCTCGGATTTCTGTTCGTATTCGCCCGGGTAGTCGAAGATCTCGTACTTGTCGGGCTTGATGAACTCGTTTGGTTCTCCTTTCGCGGGGCTGGAACTGTCCAACGCATTGTCGGGATGCCGCTGGCCGCGGGGAGGCAGCTTTTCAAACTCGTAGTCGGTCTCGGCGTAGCGTCCGGGAATGAACTCATATTCGTGTTCCCAACTCGTGACGGACTCCGATTGGGCCTCCCCGGCGCTGATCGAGTACTCGTACTTGACAGTCTTGCCCGTGTTCTTGTAGTCGCCCGCCTTGTCGCAGAGCACGAGCGTGTGCTCGCTCTGGCCGTGCTCGAAGTAATAGAAGATGCCCTCCTGTTCCATCAAGCGGGAGACGAAGTTGAAGTCGGTCTCGCGGTACTGGACACAGTACGTCCACTGGCGGTAACCGGAGCCGAGTTTCGGCTGGACGGGGTGCTTGATGGCGGAATCGAGGTCCCCGAAAACCGCTTGGAGGATATCCGGCACCTTTTGATTGGCGAAGATCCGGCAGTCGGCCGTCCGGGTCAGGAACCAGAGCCACGGGACGACTTCGGCGTGGAATCGCCGTTTTCCCGTCTCGCCCCCGCCCGCGGAAAACCGGCTGACGTACCCGTGGAACCACCGCGGCTCATTCGTGGCGTCCTGAAAACTGAAAGAGATTGCCTTTCCGAGAAGGTCCTTCGGCTGAACGTTGTCCTGCTCGGCGAGCATCTCGAGGGAGAAGCTAAACAGCCGCGAGATTTCTTCGTGGCCGGAGAAGGACACGAGCCGAAAGGCCGGTGTGTCGCCGGAGTCGAGTGGCGTCTTCACGTTTAGATAGTAAGCCACGGCTGGGATCTCCGCATGGATTTGGGCAGTCCATCCCCCGCGCGCTTCGGCCGGACGCCGTTGCGGGCCGTCGCTCGAGTTCCGGAGCATCTACCGCGGCCAGGGGCCGGAGCACGACGGCTCCGTCCCCTGGCGAATGTCTTTCAAAGAGGCAACGCGGGGGCGGTCACCCACCCTTGTTGGCCTTGAGGTCCCAATGGGCCTTGACGTCGCCCTTGGGCTTGCCGGTCCCGTGGTCCGTTTCCGTGTAACCCCACTCGATCTTGCCGTAATTGAAGCTGACCTCTTCCAGGGGCAGGGTCTCGCCACCCTGAGAGCTTCCGCCGGGTCGCCAACTGGAGACGATCACGTCGGACAAGACGTACTCCATGTACTTCGTCTTGTCCCCGGTCGCGCGGCACAACTCCATCTTGATCTTCGCGATGTGCGTGCCGTTGCAGCAGAACAGCGCCAGCTTCGCCGAAGACTTGTCGAGAACCTTGACCACGGAGAAGTCCTGGTGATCGCAGCGCTCGGCGCTGCGGGCGCCACCGCTGCTGACCGAGCCGCTGCCCGGCTGACTCAGCCCGTGGCTGTAGGACAGGATCTCGATCCAGTCCTTGTGCTTGTCGTCGGTGCTTTCGCCAGGAAGACCGTCGATCTTCAGAAAACAGTCGAATGCCATGACAGGCTCCTTTCAAAAAACGGGGAGGTGGTAGGTACCCTTGGGCCGGCCCGAGAGGTTGCCGCCGCGGAACCAGCCCCGAAGAATCAATCAACATCGTTCGCCAGCGTCGGAGGCCGCAGCGAGTCGTTTCTCAACGCTCGCCGCTGCCTCGTTCCTCGCTCACTACTATTCTCGTGGCGTCGCCGGGAAGGTTGCTTACTTTCTGCGGAAAAACCGTTTTTCGCCACCCGACCCCGGAGAACCGAGCCGCGCCCGTCAGGAAGCGGTATGGTTGGCCCCAGGCGACCCCCGCTCCCTTACAGTCGCGGCTCGGTTTCCACCGGCGAACCCGGCAAGCTCCTAAACCCCGTCGTGCCAACAAGATACAGACATGCGCCACCCTGCCTCCTAGTCGAACGCTCGGGGCACGGGCGGGAGGTCCTTGGTTAGCACCGGCGGGGACAGGCGGCCGGCTTTGTCCACGTCCAGCGGCTTGAAGCCCAGCTTCAGGGCTGGGGAATCCGGCTGCAAATGGAAATCGTCCTTCTCCGGCGCGACGAACTTCGGATCGGCCACCAGAGAATGGGCGTCCTGGCCGCGTTTGGCCTGCCACCCGGCAAGGTCCAAGTCGCCGGGAAACACCACGGGCTTGCCCACGTGGTAGTACACGTTGTAGTCCATCCGGAAGTTGTCGTCCTTCCAATTGGTGGCGAGCATCGGGCTGTCGTTGTCCCAGTAGATGATGTTTCGCTCGAAGAAGAACGAGATGTGCGATTCGGTGCGGCTGCGCTGAATCTGCTGTTCCGTGCCCAGGGCGAAGACGTTGTTCTGGATGCGGTTTTCCTTGCCGTAGTGGTGATGGTAGCCGCCGCACTTGGTGCGGTAGACTAGGTTGCCTTCCATCACGACGCCGCTGGAGCCTTCGTCGGTGTAGAGTCCCCAGCCGCCGTAACCGAAACTCTGGACGTCGTGGATGCGGTTGTGGGAGACCTCGGTGCCCGGCGCGATGCCCAGGGTGTACACCGCGCCCATGTCCGACAGCACGCCCTGGCCGATCGTGTGCATGTGGTTGTAGGCGATCCTGTTGTGATGGGCCAGACTGGGAGCATAGCCCCAGATCCAACCGACGGAAACGCTCGAATAGTACAGGTCGAAAATGTCGTTGTGTTCGACCGTGTTATTCGGGCTGTGGCCGATCCAGACGCCGATGGCCGCCGGATGGAGCCGTCCGGCGTGGGCGATCAGGTTGTTGCGGACCGTGTGATGCGAGGCGGCCAACTCGGGCGGGTCCGGCACCCGCGACGCCTCGCCCCAGAGTGCCGAGCCGGCGTGGCCGATCTTGATCCCGCCGGCCCCGAGGTCGACCATCTCGCAGTTCTCGACGCGGTTGTCGCGGCAGCCGACGCCGAACGCCATGGCGTACGTGCCCACGTGACGCACGGCGCAGCCGTCGAAGACCACATTGCGGGCGCCGATGGCGGAGATCGCGCCGTCCAACCCGACCTCGGCCTGCGGAAACGCCTGCCCGGTCGGCGGAAGCACCCAGTTGCAGTGGGCAAACGTCAGCCCCTGGAACTGAAGGTGCTCGACCCAACGTTGCCCGGCCGGGTCACCCTCGAAAACGACCAGCCGCGGGAGCTTCGGCGCGACGACGACGGCCGTGTCGGGCCGTTCGCCCTCGCGGGGAAGATAGATCAATTCGCCGCTTGGCCGATCCAAGTACCACTCGCCGGGCTCATCGAGGGCTTCGCGGACGTTGGTCACGAGGAACCGGTTCCCCTTCATGAACTGGCCCCAGTAGCCGCTGCTGGCCGAATGGCCGGCGAACGTGACGACGTGTTCCTTCGCGTCGACCGACGCGATCGGCAACCGCGAGACGCTCCAGTGGTGAAACGCAATGACCTCGACGTCCTTCAGGTTCGCCCAATCCGGGCGAATCTCCTCGCCGGAAAACACGAAGCGGTTGTCGCCGTTGCCGCCGGCCTCGGGCGTGGGCTCCGCGCGGTCGACGGTCGTGTAATAGCCCTTGCCGGGCAAGCGCGGGCGGAAGCGGCGCTGGTCGTTGACGAACAGTTGCGAGAAGGACCATTTGCCGGCTTTGACGTCCTCCAACGTCGCGTGCCAACGCCCCTGGTCGTCGACCCGCCAGTCGCGGATCTGCACGCCGCCCGACAGGATCGGCCGCTCCTGGCCGTAGGAGCGATACACGACCGGCGACTTCTCCGTGCCCGAGTCCTCCGGAGTGAACGTCACCGGGCGATCCATCGGATACATCCCGCCGCGAACCATGACGACGATCGGCCGGTCGCGCTGCGGCTCCTGCTTCCGCAACGCGCGGACCAACTGTTGCGCCTGGTGGAGGCTCGCCAGGGGGCCGTCGGTCTTCGCGGCGTTTGGCTCGGCCAGCCGCCCGGTCCACTGGTCGTTGCCGCCGGGCGCGACGAACAGGTCCGCCGCCGGCTCGGCGGCCGGGGCCGGAAGCGGCGAGATCGCAAGGATCGCCACAACGCCAATCACAAGGTTCCTCAGGAGTTCGGGCCGAACCATGCGCATTGCGCGGCGTGAAGCCAATGGTCGTTTCACTTCGGGTTCCTCGCGTAGGTGGGCAGGTGTGGAAGGTAACGGCACGGAAGGATGCCACAAGGATAGACGAACCTCGCGGTCAATACAACACCCGCTCCCCCGTCCAGCGGGCACGACCTTGCCGGTGGCGGCAATTCGGGGTATCTTCAACGGTTTGGACCGTATGGCTCGGTTTCCCCGATCGTGACCCCGGGCGGCTTCCCATGAAACACTGTCTTGTTACCGGCGGAGCGGGCTTCATCGGCAGCCACCTCGCCGAGGAACTCCTCGCCCGCGGCCATCAAGTCTCCGTCATCGACAACGAATCGACCGGTTCGCCGGACAACCTCGCGGCCGTCAAGGACCACCCGCGACTCCACTACACCAAGGGCTCGGTGGCCGATCCGGGGCTGGTTCGCCGGGCGGTGGAGGACGTCGACGAGGTCTACCATCTCGCGGCGGCGGTCGGCGTGCGGCTGATCGCCGACGCGCCGATCCACACGATCGAAACGAACATCTATCCGACCGAGTTGATCCTCAAGGAGCTTGGCCGCCGGCACGAGGCGGGCCGCCCGGTGAAGCTCTTCCTGGCCAGCACCAGCGAAGTCTACGGCAAGAACCCCAAGGCCCGGTGGAACGAGGACGACGACCTGGTTTTCGGCTCGACGACCCGGGCGCGGTGGTCATACGGGGCGTCGAAGGCGATCGACGAGTTTCTGGCGTTGGCCTATTGGCGCGAGCGGCGGCTGCCGGTGGTGATCGGCCGGTTCTTCAACGTCGTCGGCCCGCGCCAGACCGCCGCTTACGGCATGGTCCTGCCCGGCTTCGTCGACGCCGCGCTGGCCGGACAGCCCTTGACGGTTCACGACGACGGGCAGCAGGTCCGCTGTTTCGGCTACGTGACGGACACGGTCCGGGCGGTGCTGGCCTTGATGGACGAACCCGAGGCGGTCGGCCGCGTGTTCAATATTGGCAGCGACGAGCCGATCCGGATACTCGATCTCGCTCGACGGGTGATCGCCGCGGTGGATCCATCGGTGGGCGTCGAGTTCATCAGCTACGCCGAGGCGTATTCCGCCGATTTCGAGGACTGCCGCCACCGCGTGCCCAACCTCGACCGGCTCCGCGCGACGATCGACTACCGCCCCGAGCACGACCTCGACGCGATCCTCCGCCGCGTGATTGACTGGAAGCGGGGGAAGCCATGACGAAACGACGGCCAGCCGCCTCATCAACCGGCAGGAGCACGACCAATGACCAACGCTTGTGACCGTACGCCGTGAAAAGCCGGCGCGATGGTACTGGCGGCCTTGTTGTGTCTCATGCTCGCCGGCATTGCCCCCCGTGCCATTGCCCAGGAGGACATTGCCGCGCGTGCGGGTCTCCCGGATCCGCCGATTTCTGGAGGGGGCCGCCCGCCAATTGGCTTGACTTCCAGGGGCCGCCTACTCAGACTCATGGCGGCGCCGCCAGGCTGAGTCCGGCGTGGACCGGACCTCCAACGGCTGCGTGCCATGTGTCGGCGGCTCCGCGCCGCGAATCCAACGTCGGCAGCGACGGGCCTTCACTCTTCAGGGGGAAGCGCATCATGAAAGACTCTCGCAATGCGGTTTCGATCTTTCTAGCGACGTGCATGTTGGCTTTGACGGCGGGGGCGCCCGATGCCCGCGCCGACGTGCAGTACTACGTGGGGTGGATTTACGCCTCGACCGTCCCGTGGACCGCCACCGGGACGTTCGGGTGGTCCGACACGTACGGGGATTTTAACGCCGGCCCTTGGGTTATTGGCAATCACGCGATCTTTTGCCGGGACCGGATTCCCAGTCCGGAGACCAAGAAGACTGTTGCAGTGGACAATGTAAGGGCTAAGTCGATCACGTTCAACGACTACTTCGATCTCTTTGGCGGCACGGTCACATTGACCGGGCCCGCCGAGATATGCACCAATTACAACGCTGCGATTAGCTCGACGCTGGTCAGCTACTATGGCAATGAGGGCATGAACAAGACCGGCGATGCCACGCTAACCCTCACCGGAACCAATGCCTGGAGCGGCACGACGACGATAAGCGCCGGTTGCCTGTCGGTCTCCAACGACGGCAACCTCGGCGCCGTCGCCAGTCCCCTTGTTCTCGCCGGCGGCCGACTCCAGATCACCGGAGGATCGTCGTTCGTCTCCAGTAGGAACGTGGTCCTCGCCAGCGACGCCGACATGGGCGTGGACTGGTCGGCGTACCTGAACGGCTCGATTAGCGGCACGGGCAGTCTGACGAAAACCGGTATAGGCACGCTGACCCTCGGAGCGGCGAACACCTACACCGGCCCGACGACAATAGAGGCCGGTTGCCTGTCGGTCTCCAACGACGGCAACCTCGGCGCCGCCGCCAACCCCGTTGTTTTCGCCGGCGGCATGCTCCAGATCACGGGCAGCTCTCAGTTCATTTCCAGCAGGAACCTGGTCCTGAATAGCGACTACGGGGAGATCGAAGTGCGCGATTCTTCGGTTCTGGTTGCCCTGAACGGCGTTATCAGCGGCCCGGGCAGCCTGTACAAATACGGCTCAGACAAGCTGACCCTTGCCGGGGCGAACACTTACACGGGCGAAACGATCATCCTCCAGGGCACGCTGGAACTGGCCAACAGCGCCGCATTGGCGCATAGCACGCTGAACTGGGGCAGTGATGACAGCGAGGGCTCGCTGAGCTTCGGAAGCCTCACCGCGGCGACACTTGGCGGACTGACGGGGGACCGGCCCTTGGCGTTGACCAACATCGCCTCGCAGAACGTCGCCCTGACGGTCGGCAATGAAAGGGATTATGCGTTCAGCGGCATGCTGAGCGGCGGCGGAAGCCTCACGAAGATTGGGACGGGGGCACTTCGTCTCAACGGAGCGAACACGCATGGCGGCGGCACGACCGTCGTCGCCGGCGCGCTCATCGTGGGCAACGCCGCGGCCTTGGGCACCGGCGGGTTGACCGTGCGCGCCGCCGGCACGGTCGACCTCAACGGGGTCCGTCTCAACCCTCTGTCGTCGCTCAGCGGCTCGCGCGGCGCCGTCATCACCGACAACACGGTCCAGCTCGTAGATCCCACGGTCCTTACCGTGAATATCGCCGCCGGCGGCTCGGTGTATTCCGGCTCGATCAACAAGGGCATTTACAACCAGGATATTGCGCTAGTGAAAACCGGCTCCGGCAATCTGACGCTCGACGGCACGAGCAACTTCGGCGGCGGCACGGCGATCAACGGCGGCTCGCTCAAATTGGGGAACGCCGCGGCCTTGGGCACCGGCGGATTGTTGGTCGTCGCCGGCATCGTCGACCTTAACGGGGTCCGTCTCACCTTGCCGTCGCTCACCGGCTCGGTCGGCGGGCTGATCACCGACAACAGCTTCGTCAACCCCAACGACCCCAACCCCGCTCCAACGATCTTTACCCTGGATATCGCGACGGGCACCTATGCGTATTCCGGCGCGATCAGCCCGGCTGCTCAACACCTGGATATCATGCTGGTGAAAACCGGCACAGGCACGCAAATTCTCAACGGCACGTGCAACTACACCGGCGGCACGTTCGTCAACCAAGGCACCCTCAACCTGAACAACGCGACGATGGGCAACGGACCCATCGTGATCGCCGGCGGCGCATCGCGCCCTCCTGGGAGGTGAGACGGTCCTTGCCGGCGGCACGCTGGCGGCGTCCCATGGCGTCTCGCTCGGGGCCGGCAGCAGCCTCTGGGGCTACGGCACCGTCAATGCGAAGATCGCCGCGGGAATTGGTTCCACGATTTCGGGCACCAACGGGGACTTGACTTTGGGCAGCAACGCCTATGACGGCTTCGTCAGCGACGGCGAACTGTACACGACCCAATACACGGTCACGCTCAACAGCGGGGCCGCGGCCGGCAACTACAACGCCGTGGTGCTGGGCTCGCTCACTCAAGTCGACGACGGCACGCTGGTGGCGCCGAACGGGTTCCTGCTGGCAAATGGCAAGAATCTCGCCAGCAAGGACGGCGGCGCCGTCAGCAGGGGCAGCGGGCCAAGCACCTCGCGGTTCCTCAACCACGGCAACGTGCAAGGCCCCAGTTCTGCAGGCTTTTGGCTGTACTTCGATCTGACGTTCAAGGGAAGCACCGGGTTGACGGCCGGCAACGTCGCTTTCCTGGGTGGTTTTTCCCCAGGCGACAGCCCCGCCATCAACACGCACGGGGGCAATGCCCAGTTGGGCGGAACCAGCGAGTTCAGTATCGGCGGCGCAACGGCCGGCACGGGCGACAGCCACTACAGCCAACTGAACGTCTCGGGAGACCTCGCTCTTGAGCCCGGGGCAACGCTGGCCCCGACCCCCTGGAACAGCTTCGTCCCGAGCATCGGCGACCACTACACGGTCTTGACTTGGAGCGGCTCGCTAACCGGCGGCTTGACGGTCTTGCCGGATCCCTGGTTTGGTGACCACGGAATTCACTTTGTTTCGCAGTGGTCCGCCAACAGCCTGGTCCTGACGCCCGCATCGCCCGGCGACTCCAACGCCGACGGTTTGGTCAACGACCTGGACGCCTCGATCCTGGCGGCCAACTGGCTTCGCTTGGGCGATGCGACCTGGCAGACCGGTGACTTCAACGGCGACGGCAATGTCAACGACATGGACGCGGCGATCATGGCGGCCCACTGGCACGAGGGCGTTGGCGAAGAGGCGGTGCCCGAGCCCGGTACCTTGACGTTGTTGGCCCTGGGGTTGATCAGTCTGTTGGTCATCCGCCGCGGATAGGAGGTTGGAGATTGAGGTGACGGACGGCCGCCCCGCACGTCATCATGGCGTCGGCTTGCCCTCTTCTACGCGATCAACGTCACTCAACGGCCGACATAAGCAGGTCAATCGCCGCCCGAGCGGCGACGCGATCGGCGGGCGCGGTCAACCGTTGCCGAGCAGTCTGCCGCGCGACTTCGTACGACCACGCCGCGGCCTGACGCTGCTCGCGCGACGGGTTGTACGCCGACGCCTCGGCAAACACCGCCGCGCGAGCCGCCTCCCGCGGGTCGCTCAGCCGCCGGCGAGTCGCCGGCACGGCAGACGCCGGTCGAGGGCCCATCAGGGGCGTGTGAACAGGGCCGTCACTGAGTTGCGGCGACGATGTGGGCAGCTCGGCGGCTTCCGGCGTCTGCTCTGTCCAGTGCGCGGCCATGATCGCCGCATCCTTGTCGTTGACCTTGCCGTCACCGTTGAAATCGCCCATCGCCCAGGTGGCGCCCTCCGCCATCCGCCAATGGGCGCCCAGGATCGACGCATCGCGGTCGTCGACAACGCCATCGCCGTTGGCGTCGCCGAGGACGTTCGGCCCGTCGATGACGAGGCTGTAGTTCGGGTTGGTCGCGCCGTTGTAGCCAATGACCTTGATGTAGTAGATCTGCCCCGCCGTCACCGAATAGAATATCTCCTCGTTGTCGCCCACCTCGGTCGAAGAAGCCACCGGCGTCTGGCTGGAATTGTAGAGGTAGAGGTCCAGATTGCCCAGGAAATGGGTGAAGTTGATATTCACGTCCAACGTACCCGACGCCGCCGCGGTGAGCTTGTAGTAGTCGTTGTTGCTCACCCCGTGAAAGGAGTGGACGGAGAGGTGCTCCTCGGTCCGGTCTCCCAAGGTCCCCAAGTCGGCGGCGGCGGCGAAACTATCGTTCGGTTCAAAACGGTCGGCGCCGCCGTAGGGCGCATCGATGGCGAGGCTGTAGTCCGGGTTGATCGCACCGTTGCGGCCTTGGACCTTGATGTAGTACGCCAGCCCCGCCGCCACCCCATAGGAGACGTGCTCGTTGTCCGCCGCCCCGATCGAAGAGGCCACCTGCGTCTGGCTGGAATTGTACAGGTAGAGGTCCAAATCGCCCTGGTAATTGTAGAAGTCGATGTCCACGTTGAGCGTGCCCGACGAGACGGGGGTGAACTTGTAGTAGTCGTCGTTGTAAGCCGCGTGGATCGAAAGGCTGTTCTCCGTCCGGTCTCCCAGCCAACCGAAGTCGGTGGCGGCGGCGAAACTGTCGTTCGGTTCAAAACGGTCCAAAAGACCGTTCGGCGAGTCGATGACGAGGGTGTAGTTCGGGCTGGTCGCGCCGTTGTAGCCGATGACCTTGATGTAGTAGACCTGCCCCGCCGTCACCGCATAGGAGACGTGCTCGTTGTTGCCCACCCCGGTCGAAGAGGCCGCCTGCGTCTGGCTGGAATCGTACAAGTAGAGGTTCAGATCGCCCTGGGAATGGGTGAAGTTGATGTCCACGTTCAACGTGCCCGACGATGCCGCGGTGAGTTTGTAGAAGTCGTCGTTGTTGGCGAGGTGAATAGTGAGGCTGTTCTCGGTCCGGTCCCCCAGCGTCCCCAAGTCGGCGGCGGCGGAAAAGGTGTCGTTGGATTCAAAACGATCGGGGAAGACATAAGCAGTATCGTGGATGGCGAGGGTGTAGTTCGGATTGGTCGCGCCGTCGTGGCCCTGGACCTTGATGTAATATACCTGCCCCGCCGTTGCCTCATGGGAAACGTGCTCGTTGTCCGCTGCCCCGATCGAAGAGGCCACCTGCGTCCTGCTGGAATCGTACAGGTAGAGGTCCAAATCGCCCAGGGAATGGGTGAAGTCGATGTCCACGCTCAACGTGCCGAACGATTCCGTGGTGAGCCTGAAATAGTCGTCGTTGTGGGCGGCGTGGATCGACAGGCTGTCCGCAGTCAGGTCACCCAACGTTCCGAAGTTGATGGCGGCGTCGAAACCGTCGTTCGGTTCAAAACGGTCCGCGGGTATGTTCGGCCCGTCGATGACGAGGCTGTAGTTCGGGTTGATCGCGCCGCTGTCGCCTTGGACCTCGATGTAGTACACTTGCCCCGCCGTCACCGCATAGGCGACGTGCTCGTTGTCGTCTGCCCCGGTCGAAGTGGCCACGAGCGCCTGGCTGGAATCGTACAGGTAGAGGTTCAAATCGCCCAGGGAATGAGTGAAGTTGATGTCCACGTTCAGCGTGCCCGATGCTTCCGTGGTGAGCTTGTAGTAGTCATCGCTATAAGCGGCATGGATCGACAGGTTGTCCTCGGTCCGGTCTCCCAACTTTCCGAAGTCGGTGGCGTCTTCCAGGCTGTCGTTGGGTTCAAAACGGTCCGCGGGGATGTTTGGACCGTCGATCACCAGGCTGTAGTTCGGGTTGAGCGCGCCGACGGCGCCGTAGACCTCGATGTAGTAGACCTGGCCCGCCGTCACCGCATAGGAGACGTGCTCGTTGTTGCCTGCCCCGGTTGACGAGGCCAGCAGTGCCCCACTGGAGTTGTACAGGTCGAGGTCCAAGTTGCCCAAGGAATGGGTGAAACTGATGTCCGCGTTCAACGTGCCCGAGGCTGCCGCGTTGAGCTTGTACCAGTCGGCGTTCCAAGCGGCATGGATCGACAGGTTGTCCTCGGTCCGGTCTCCCAACGTTCCCAAGTTGGTGGCGGCGGCATAATTGTCGTTGGGTTCAAAACGGTCCGCCGGGACGTTCGGCCCGTCGATCACGAGGCTGTAGTTCGGGCTGGCCGCGCCACCGTTGCCGTGGACCTTGATGTAGTAGTCCTGTCCCGGCGACACGGAATAGGAGATGTGCTCGTTGTCGCCGTAACCGATCGAAGAGGCCACCAGCGCATGGCTGGAATCGTACAGGTAGAGATCCAGGTTGCCCTCGTTATGGTCGAAGTTGATGTCCACGTTCAACGCGCCGGATGCTGCCGCGTTGAGATTGAACTTGTAGTAGTCGTCGTTATAGGCGGCGTGGATCGTCAGGTTGTCCTCCGTCCGGTCTATCAACGTTCCGAAATCGGTGGCGGTGGCGAAAAAGCCGTTCGGCTCGAAACGATCCGCGGGTATGGTCGGCCCGTCGATCACCAGACTGTAATTCGGGTTGGTCTGGCCGCCCCAGCCGTGGACCTCGACGTAGTAGACCTGCCCCACCGACACCGCATAGGACACGTGCTCGTTGTCGCCGTAACCGATCGAGACGGCGACTATCGCATAGCTGGCGTCGTACAAGTAGAGGTTCAGATTCCCCGAGTAATGGTCGAAGTTGATGTCCACGTTCAGCGTGCCCGAGGTTAGCGTGGTGAGCTTGTAGTAGTCATCGTTGTCGGATTCGTGAATGGAGAGGTTCTCTTGGGTCCAGTCTCCCAGCGTTCCCAAATCGGCGGCGTCGGCAAGACTGTTGTTTGGCTCAAGAAAATCCGGAGAGATGTTCGGCCCGTCGATGACGAGGCTGTAGTTCGAGTTGGTCGCGCCGCTGTAGCCGATGACCTCGATGTAGTACATCTGCCCCGCCGTCACCGAATAGGAGACGTGCTCGTTGTCGCCGTAACCGGTCGAAGTGGGCCCGAACCCCTGGCTGTTGTACAAAGCGAGGTCCAGATTGCCCAAGGAATGGTTGAAATTGATGTCCACAGTCAATGTGCCCGAGTGGGACGGGGTGAACATGTAGTAGTCGCGGTTGTAGGCAGCATGGATCGACAGGTTGTTCTCGGTCCAGTCGACCAACGTTCCCAAGTCGGCGGCCGCGGCGCGACTGTCGTTCGGTTCAAAACGATCCACGGGCATGTTCGGCGCGTCGATGACGAGGTTGTAGTTGCGGTGGATATCGCCGTTGTGGCCGTGGACCTTGATGTAGTAATCCTGCCCCGCGGACACGGAATAGGAGACGTGCTCAGTGTCGCCCACCCCGTTTGAAGAGTCCACCAGCGTTTGGCTGGAATCGTACAGGTAAAGATCCAGATCGCCCAGGTTGTGGGCGAAGGTGATGTCCGCGTTCAACGTGCCCGACGACACCGCGGTGAGCTTGAAGTAGTCGTCGTTGTCGGCCGCGTGAATGGAGAGGTTGTTCTCGGTACGGTCCTCCACCGCTCCCAAGCTGGTGGCGGCGGCAAAGCTGTCGTTCGGTTCAAAGCGATCGGCGGCGGCCCAGTTGGGATTGTATTCCAGGCCGTCAACCTCGCCGATGTACGCGCCCGTCCAGTACGAGTCGACGTAGTAACGGTTGCTGTCCGCGTCCCAAGCGACGGTGTGATAGTGGAGGGTGTCGGGGGCCGTGGCGCCGTCCGAGGTGTAAGCGTCATCGTCAGAGTCGGATATCCAGACGCCCTTGTAGTAGGCCCGATCCGAAGGCGAGAGAGCGGGATCGTAGTTGAAGCCCCAGCAAGTCACCGCGTGGTCGAGCGTTCCGAAAAGCGCCAACGTCACTCCGGTGAGCCCCCGGCAGTACTGATCGACGTCTATCATGGCGTAGGCTTGGGCAGTCCCGCCTTGGCCCCGGGTGTGGATGTAATTGTCCGGCGGGAGATCGGGGTAGAAGTCGCCGCCGGGGACATCGACTTGAGACCAGTTGGAACCAACTGAGCCGTCATTCGTGCCGTCAAACCACCAGTTCCAGCCATATCGTGCGAGGCCTCCAGCGTCGGTCCAGTGGTTCTGGAAGTATTGGAACATATGATCGGCATTTGTCATCCCACCTACATGGCCCCATCCGGTCCATTCGAGCACGTTTGAGGCCGCGGCGGCCCAACACATCAGATCGTCACCGGCTTGTGTGTCCTTTTCCGCGTCGCACCAGGTTCCACCCCAGTTTTCGTAGAGCATGTAGCTCGTGCCCGTCGGCGTCGCGTCCAACAGCGCGCGCTCTTCGAACCGTTCCAACCGCAATGCTCGCAGGTAAGGCGAGCGATCAACATGCTTGGCGTGGCGCCTCCGACCGCCCTGCCCGAGATGTGCCGTTGCCAGAAAGCTGCCCAGCGCCGCGGAGAACCTGCCCATGGCCACTCCTCCAGAGGGAGAAGAGAGAAACAGTGAAACGGTTGGCAATCAATGCTCAATGAGCCGACGCCACACCCCACATTGGGAGGATATTCTCATGTATGCCGACGGGGGTTGTCAAGGGGCGCAGCAATCCATAATGCCGCGATTTCCTACCCCATGCGGAAGGAAAAGATATGGGGACCAACGACGCCGCTCTGGCTTGCACTTGTCTTTGTCGTTGGCGGTTCGTGGTTGTCACGATGACTTGTTGACCCAGCAGCACTGAGTCAATAGCCTGTCACGATTGTCCACCCGCTTCAGCAGAGCCTATTTCAAGGCGTGGTCCGACGGCTTGACGTTCTTCTTGAACTGGCCGAAGCCGAAGTAGCTCGGATCGTACTCGCCGACCAGGTCGACGTTCGCCCGGGCGGGAATCTTGTCTTCCATGCCCAGGCACCAGTAGGCGGCGTTCACCAGCAGCCGGCGCAGGCCCTCGCTTTTGAGGTCGACCGCCGCGCCCATCGTCGTCGTGAAGGCGCGGCCGGTCTTGCCGCCGTCGCCGCGATAGGTGTTGGTCCAGGCGATCGGCATCATCGGATCGTTCTTCGGGCCGGCAACGGGCTTGTCGCCAGGCTTCATGCCCTCGAGCACCGCGCCGAGCACCACCGGACGGCAGTCGCCCGGCAGCGGCAGCCGCACCGTGTACACGTCCGTCTCGCCCCAGATGTCTTCGCAACCGCGCACGAGCGGACTCTGCTTCACGCCCTCGGCGATGACGCCGCGAGTGCTTTCCTTGCCGTGATTGCCGTGGTGGTTGATCCACGTCTCGCCGAGGATCTGCCGCCCGAAGCCGCCGTCCCACGCCTGGCTCTGGAAGCTGTACTTCGCGTACTTCCGCCCGTCGGGGATGTTGAACGCATGGGTGGCGGTGCGCAGGGCGATGATCGGCTTGCCGGCGTCCACGTACTCGGCGATGTAGCGCATCTGCTCGTCGGGCAGGTTGCGGAATCGGGTGTCGATGATCATCAAGTCGGCCGTGCCGAGGGCTTCGAGGCCGGGGATGTTCGAGAGGTTCAACGGGTCGATCGTGCCGTCGGCGGGGTTGATCGCGAACAGGACCGTACACTTGAAGCCGTGGCGCACGGCCAGGATCTTGGCCAACTGCGGCATGGCCTCCTCCGAGCGGTACTCCTCATCGCCGGAGACCAGGACGACGTGCTTGCCCAGGCCGGGCCCCTCTTTGCCCTCGAACACGACCCAGGGGTCCTCGGCCGCAAGCCCGGACCCGACCAGGCCAACGGCCGCCGTCACCAACGCCAGAAGTCTCGCGATGTGCCGCATGTTCCACCTCGTTTGCAGGATGTTGTAGGAAGTGTCCCCAGGCGCATTATACCCGCTCGATTTTCCGGTCGCCAGACGCGAGAGGCCGGTTTTCGGGGGGAAGGTTTCCACCTTTCGTGACGCCCGCGGCCCGCTTTGGTTGAACGCCACGGATCGAGCGGGTATGATGGACGGGAGGCGGCCAGGAGTGCCGTCGGAACAACTGACGCACTGCCAGAGTGGTCGGCGTATCACCGTTAGCCCGGTCGCCCGCGACCGGCCGCCAGCGAGAGTCACCTTTCGTCCCGCGAAAGACCGCTGCTTTCGCGGAGCGAAAGGCGACGTGCAACAATCGCAACCGGAGGCATCCATGCGACGAGCATTTTCTTGGCTTGTTCCCGCGGTCATTCTCATCGCTTCCTGGGCCGCCTGGGCGGGCTCGGCGGCCTCCGGCGAGACCTGGGCCGAGCGACTCGGATACGGCCCCAAAAGCCGCGTCCTGATCCTGCACGCCGACGACGTCGGCATGTGCTGCGAGGCGAATCTCGCGGCCGAGGAGTATTTCCGGACCGGCGACATTCAGTCGGCCTCGATCATGGTCCCCTGCCCGTGGTTCAACGACTTCGCCGCGTGGTACAAGGAGCATCCCGAGGCCGATTGCGGCGTCCACGTCACGCTCAACAGCGAATGGAAACACTATCGCTGGGGACCCGTCGCCCCGCGCGGCAAAGTGCCCGGCCTGGTCGACAAGGACGGGATGCTGTACTCCAACGTCCTTCAAACCGCGCTGGGCGCGACGCGCGAGCAGGTCGAGACGGAGATCCGCGCGCAGATTGAGCGGGCGCTGGCCTCGGGGATCAAACCGACGCATCTGGACACGCACATGGGGGCCGTCTACTGCCGGCCCGACGTCGCCCAGGTGTTTCTCAAGCTCGCCCTGGAGTACAAGATTCCGGCTTTCGCGATCGAGCCGACGCCGGAGATGATCGAGAAGTTGCGTCGCGAGGGCTTTCCGGCGACCGAGGAGATGATCCGGGCGCTGCGAGAGTACCCCATGCCCAAGCTCGATCGTTTCACGGACGTGCCGCGCGGCAAGAGCTACGAAGAAGTCCGCGCGAAGTTCTTCGACCTGGTGCGGTCGCTTCCGCCGGGCATCACGCAGATCATCTTCCACCCGTCGGTCGAAAGCGAAGCCCTCAAGCGGATCACCGGAAGCTGGCGTCAGCGGACGTGGGAAGCCCGGCTCTTCGCCGACCCGGAGGTCAAGCAGTTCTTCAAGGACCAGGGCGTCGAGTTCACCACCTGGCGCGAGATGGGCCGGCGCTATCGGCAGCGGCAAGGAAAGGACGCGGCAGGCGCCAAGGGCGGATGACCGACCCCGCCTTCGCATCAGCGAACCGGACATATTCGTTGAGATAAGAGTGGACGTTCCCAAGAGAGTCAACACGGTTTTGGCTCTGGCCGTTGTCCCGATGTTCCCGCGTAGCCAAGCATGGGGTTGCGAAGGCTCGTCTTCTTGGTGTAAGATACTGGCACCGGGACGCAGTCTGGACCGGCTGACCATCATGTTTCAGCGTTTCCTACAGGGTCGCTCAACCTATCTTCGATTCAAAGTTTCAGTCGACGGTTTCCGTCAGCCCGCAATGGGTTCTCGGTAGGTCCAAACCGCGGGTGGAACACAGCCCTCGGGGGGGTGATCCTAAAACACGAAAGGCATTACAGGGTTAGCACTTAGAACGATTTTGGGGCGGTAGCTCAGTTGGGAGAGCGCTGCGTTCGCAATGCAGAGGTCGGGAGTTCGACCCTCCTCCGCTCCACTTGACGTAAACCTAGCCGAATCCTGGAGTTAGGATACCTTCCGACGGTCGGAAGCGCGGCCCAAAAGTCACGGGAAAAAGGGTAGTGACTACCCCCGCCCTGACAGAAAGGACCCGCGCTATGTCGAATTCTACCCCCGTCCCCAAGTACCGCCACCACAAAGGCAGCGGTCAATCTTTCGTCCAGGTGGCCGGCAAACGGCACTACCTGGGCAAGTGGAACACCCCGGCCAGTAAGGAACGCTACTCCCGCTTCGTCGCCGAGTTGGCGTCCAGTCCAACCGCCACCCCTCCGCCAACCGCCCAGGACGCCTCGACGATCACCGTGGTCGAGGTCGCGGCGGCCTATCTCGATCACGCCGAGCGGTACTACCAGAAGGACGGGCGGCCCTCCGGGCACCTGCCACCGCTCCGGGCAGCCCTCCGGATTCTGAGGCAGCTCTACGGCTCCGTCCCGGCGGCCGATTTCGGCCCGCTGGCCCTCCGGGCGCTCCAGCAAAAGATGGTAGCCGACGGCGCGGCCCGGTCGTACATCAACCAGCATACCGGCCAGACCAAACGGTTGTTCAAGTGGGCGGTGTCGGTCGAACTGCTGCCCCCCTCCGTCTACCATGCCCTCGTGACCGTCCCGGGCTTGAAGCGCGGACGGACCGCCGCGCGGGAGACTGCCCCCATTCTGCCCGTTGCCGACGAACTGGTCGAGGCCACCTTGCCGTACATGCCGCCGATCGTGGCGGCCATGGTGCAATTCCAGCGGCTGACCGGGTGTCGCCCGGGTGAGGTCTGCCAGCTACGCCCCCGCGACCTGGACCGATCCGGCGAGGTTTGGAGGTATTCCCCGGCGTCACACAAGACCGCCTACCGAGGCCGAGAGCGGACAATCTACGTCGGCCCCAAGGCCCAGCGGGTTATCGAGCCCTATCTGCTTCGCGCCGCCGATGCTCACTGCTTCTCCCCGGCCGAAAGTGTCGCCCAGCAAAACGAGGAGAAGCGGGCGAATCGCAAGACCCGTGTCCAGCCCTCCCAGCGGAACCGCCGCAAGGCTAAGCCGGCGCGGACCCCGGCGATGTGCTACGTCAAGGACTCCTACCAGCGCGCCATCGCCCGCGCGGTGGTCAAGGCCAACAAGACGCGGACGGACGAGGCGTCCGATATGGGCATCGCCCCGATCCTGTTGCCTCACTGGCACGCCAACCAGTTGCGCCACACCCGGGCAACGGAAGTGCGCCGGGAATTCGGGCTCGAAGCCGCGCAAGTCGTGTTGGGCCACGCCCGGGCCGACGTAACGCAAACCTACGCCGAGCGGGATGCCCGGCTTGCCGTGGAAGTCTCGAAGAAAACAGGGTAACATCATCGTATTGCCGGGTCGCGGTTGATCCCCGCAGAGGCCGGCCGGCGCGTCGTGGAAACACCTTCGCCACGATGCCCGGCCGACCGCCCGGCGTGAAAGGAAGGTGAGCTATGTCCGTAGATCACAGTGAAGACGCGGTGGAAGTCCAACACGACCGCGCCCGCGAGTTCCTTCACAATCTTGCACTTGTGGTCGATGCGTTCGATCCGAAGCGTCGCCCGTCCGAACATCACGTCGGAATCCCGGAAGCCGACTGGAAGCCGCTGGCCTACCTGCTTGACCTCTGCCGATCATGGCGGGAACCGAACGACGAGTTCCCATACGAGTTCGCGGCTGTCCAACCCACCCCCGTCGATAGCTGCGGGGAGGTCGCCAGCAACTACCATTGGCTGTGCTGGATCTTGTCACAGCGAGTTCTAGGCCAAGTCTGCCGGGCGCTTCTGCCGGGGGCCGTGGTGTCCGATCCTGCGGAGGCGGTCGCCTCGCTGGAGGAATCGCACTTCGTCAACGCCGACTGGCGGGAGGTCGGCAGGGCGGTGCGTCTGGAAAGTCCGGG
>JAPLNP010000658.1 GCA_026401055.1 Planctomycetia bacterium | reverse complement strand
GTATTTGGGAGCCTTGGGACGATTAGGTAATTGGCCTGCTTCCCAATCCCCAATCCCTAATCCCTAATCCCGCAGCCCCTCATTCCTCTTCCGCCGGCATGAGGTGCTCGGCCGGGATGACGCGCATCATCTCTTCGGTGCTGGTAACCCATTCGGCGACCTTCAGCAGGGCCGCGCGGCGCACGTCGAGCATCCCTTCCTTGACTGCCTGCTCCCGGATCTCGCGCACGGTGCGGCGATCGGCGATCAGGCGGCGGATCTCCTTGGAGACGCGGAGGACCTCGAAGATCCCGGTGCGGCCGGAGGTCGCCGAGTTGACCCGCCGACTGATGGAGACAGCTCCAAGGGGGTCCGGGATCCCGCTGTTCCGGAATACTCAGGGCAAGGCGTGGAAGCCGGTAACCGCAGGGCTTACGCATCGAATTTAGCATGGTGAAGCACGCGGAGGAGATAGTTGGGATCCAGAGCGCAGGCCATTCGTTTGCACTTGGCTCCACGCTGGAGAGTCTTATCCTGCCGGAGGAGACTGACCGCCAGACGACGGACGGCAGCAAGGTTCGTCGCCCCCTGTCGGGCCTGTTGACGACGCCAGTCCTCGCCGAAGGCGATGTCCAGAACCCAATGCTGGCCATTCTCAATACTCCAATGTTTGCGAATGGCACGCCCCAACGCTTTCGCGCGTGGCGCGTGGCTGCTCACATACCATCGCGTTTCACTGGTCTCCGATCCGCTGATGATGCGCCACGTCGTTACGACGATCAGTGTGCAAAGGTCGTTCCAAACCCGACGTTGAGGGTGCTCTTGCGGAATCTCGACCGCATGGTAGGTCCGGCACTCGGTGCGGCCATGGGCCTTCTCGTTGGTCTCGTACAGATCCTGCTCCATCCCGTCGAAATCGTTGTCGGTGCCCTGGCGGTACATCCCCTGCATGTCCTTCTCCAGCCCCGGCTGGTTTCCCTTCAGCGCGAGCAGGTAATGCCCCTTCTGCTCGCGAATTTGCGAGGCAATGTCCTTCTGGCAGCCCATGGCATCGATCGTGACGGTGCAGCCGCGAAGACTCAGCAGCTTCAGCAGTTCGGGAATCGCGGTAATCTCATTGGACTTCTCCTCGCAGGCCACCTGACCCAGCGTGAGCCCATTCTCGCTGGACCAAGCGGTCACCAGGTGCAACGCCAACTTGCCCGATTTTTTCGCGAAGGAGCGACGCAGTGTCTTGCCGTCGATGGCGATCAGTTTGCCCCCGGTGGCCTCATGCAGGGCTTGCGTCCACCGGAACAGCCCCGCCGCGAACTGCCCTGGATCCAAAAGGCCGAGCACGCGACGAAATGTGTCGTGCGAGGGGATCCCGTTAGGCAGGGCGAGAAAGGTTTTCAACCACTCCAGCCGCAGACGGCCAAAGGTCTGCAAATCGGTCCAGTCGTCCGCCCCACACATCACGGCAAGGATCGTAACGACCAGGATGTCCAGCAACAGGTGCTTGCAAGACGCCGCAATCCGCGGCTCTTCGAGGTCCGAGAAACAGTACTGCACTCCGTCCAGAAAGTCATGTGCTTCGTCATCCATGGCCGCGTGCTCCCAGAACGTTGGCGAGGTCGCGCGGCATCCCAGCCGCTATCATTCTCCTCGCCTCACCCACAAGATACACGCTCATCGACACTTACGTCAACAGATCGGTGCGTAGGCCCTGCCCCGAGGTCCTGGCCGACGACCGGGCTAAGTTCGAGCAGACCAGCGACCAGAAGTTTGTGGAAAAGGCCAAACGCC
>JAPLNP010000294.1 GCA_026401055.1 Planctomycetia bacterium | reverse complement strand
CAACGACGCCGCGATCAACTTCGCGGCGAGCACGGTCGGCGGCAGCCTGACGGCGACGGCCACGACGGGCAGGATCACCGTTGACGGCGGAATTGTGATCGCGGCGGGCGGCGCGGTAACGTTGAACATCGGCTGGGATGGCAACGGGGGCGAGGCGTTGATTCGCGGCACGATCCAGACCGGCGGCACCGCGGTGCAGGTCAACGGCGGCGGTGGGGACGATGTCCTGACGATCGAACTCGGCACCGCCGTGCTGCCGGCCGCGGGCGTGCGTTTCAACGGCGGCGGTCACGGCGCGATCGATCCGAACGACGCCGACCCGGGCGACATCTTCTCGATCGTCGGCACCAGTCAGCCGGACGTCTTCTGTGTCAACGACGTGACCGGCACTGTTTTGTGGAACGGGAATCCCTTGGCGTCTTACGTGAACGTCGAGACGTTGAAATTCGAGACCCTCGGCGGCGACGACCGCGTGACGTTCCACATTAACGGCGCGAAGTCGACGACGGTCTGGGTGGACGCGGGCGGCGGCGTGGACGGCTTCAGGATTATCGGCAGCCCGGGGGCCGACGAGATCATCGCGCTCGGCTTCGGCGCGGTTCCTTCCGGAGTCTTCCCGGACTATGCGGATCCCACGCCGAACTTCGGCGCGTTCCAGAAGTTTTACGCCCAAGCGGTCGACATGCTCGAGGTGCTCGGGGAGGGCGGGAACGACCAGATTTGGAACGACATGGCGGTCCATTCGCTCCTCGACTGCGGCGACGGGGACGACATTGTCGTCGGCGGGACTTTGCAGGACGTGATCTTCGGCGGCGACGGCGTCGACAAGCTCTACGGCAGGGACGGCGACGACTATCTATTCGCCGATCACGAGTACAACGGGGGCGTGCCCGTCGCCCACACGCGCGACGGCGATTTCATTTGGGGCGGCGCCGGCTACGACACGCTCGTGGCGTTGGGTTCGGACACGGTCAACGGCGGCGGCGTGAACAACTACATCATCGGCCAGGGGCTGCATCTCACCACGCTCGACTGGCTGATGGCGCGGTTCGCCAAACCGACTTCCGGGACGGTCAATGGCCTCCTCGGAGAGGCCCTCGCACTGCCGTGGATACTCTTGTTCCCCAATTGCAGTTGATCGACCGCGGGTCAATAGACCCAATTCAGGGCGAAGTAGGGGGTGAAGCCCGGTGAGAGCACGCGGGTCGCCGGTCCGGGGAAGTAGCTGGGGCCCAGCAATCTCAGGTCGAGATGTTCCTGGTAGTTCCTGTCGAAGAGGTTGTCGATGCCCGCGACGAGGGTGAAATCCTTCGTGTAGTTGTAGTACGTCCGCAGGTTCCAGACGGTGAAGCCCGGGGTGCGTTCTTCGATCACGGTATCCCCTCCGGCCAAGCGGATGGTGCCGAGGCGGTTCTGAGTGTCGACGATGCGTGAGGCGAGTTCGACGCCCCAGTGGCGTCCCTTGTTCGTGTCGTGCAGGCGGAGGCCGACGGTCGAGTCCAGGGGCGGAATGGCGGGCAGCGGCGCGTTGATGACCTGGTCGCGGCCTTCGACGTAGGACATCTTGCCGAACGCGCTTAGGCGGGGGAACAGGTCATATTCCCCGGCCAGTTCGAAGCCGGCGAGGGTTGCCAGATCGGTGTTGATGTATCGCAGCAGCCGGGCGTCGGCAAACTCGACGACGGTGTCGTCTTCCCAGGTGATGTAGTCGTTCACCCAGGCGTGGAACAGGCTCGCTTTGCCCCGCCAGCTCTCATACTGGATGTCGAGGCCGAGGTCGACCTGCCAGTTCCGTTCCGGCCGTAGCGTGGGGTCGCCGATCATGCGGGAGAACCCGGTCTGCGCGAGGCTGAGAAACAGTCCATCGGCGTAGCGTTCGACCATGGTGGGCGGCCGCTGGGCTTGCCCAAAGCCGGCGGTCCACAGCCAGTGTTCGTTGACCTTGAACTCGTTGGTGAGGTAGAACGCCCACAAGCCGTCATTCTGGGTCAGATCGCCTTCGAGCATGGTATCCGGCCTCAGGTCGCTCGCTCGGGCGCGCGTCCCGACGAAGTCGCCGCGGACGCCCGTGGTGGCCGTCCACGCATCGGTCAGGGGCGACGCCAATTCGGCGTAGGCGCCCGGGTTGGCGAACCAGGCGTGCGGCATGTTCGTGGTCCACCGGAGGGGAGACGGCACAAACGGTTCGGGGTTCGGCCACAGCGCGTAGTTTTCGATGATCTGTTGCGACAAGTAGCGGAAGTCCGTTCCGACGCTCAGCCGCGTTTCGTCGCTTTCGCCGAAGGTGGTCCGCGTTCGGAAGCCGCCGTTGGCGAGCGCGCCGTGGGTGTCGCCGGCCAGCGTATAGGTACCAGGCACATACGGCGGCAGCTCGTGGTCCAGCGCGGCCTCGACGCGTTGCATGACCGGGAAATGGGGGTTGCTGCTGTTGCTCGTGTCGCCCTCGAATCGGGTGCGATTGTACCAGCCGTCGACGGTGAATTTGGTCCACGGGGCCGACGGATCGTCGTCGGCCAACTGCAACTGGAAACCGTCCATCACGAGGAAGTTGACGTCGAAGAACTGGCAGGGATACTCGGTGTCGGTCTGGTCCAGTCGCTGGTACGCGAAGTCGACCCGCTGATTCGGGTTGATGTCGTAGCTGAACTGACCCCAGGCGTCTCGGTTTTCATAGCTGGAGGGAATCTTCTGTCCATCTCCCGCGGTGTAGTCGCTGCCGCGCCGATGGCCGTAACTGAAGCGGTATCCATAGTTGCTGCTGCCGCCGACGACGGTTTCGCGCCCGTAGACCTGGCCGCCGTTGGTCCGGACGTCGCCGCTAGTGTCAAAATGGACCTCCGGGCAACGGTATCGCGGCGTGGGGGCCCTCATGACGTCGATGAAGCTGAAACCGGGCCCATACCGCAAGCCGTACGGACCCGGAATGACCACCACGTCCTGGATCATGCCCGGATCGATCGACGTCAACACGCTGTCCAAGTCGAGCCGGGCGGGCGTCCAGTAGACGCCGTCGGCGCCGGTGTAGACCTGGCCGGCCTTATAGCCGCGGATATTCGGATCCAGCGAGACGGGGGAACGGCGTTGCACGTTGACGGTCTGTATCGTGTTGGACTCGGACAGCAGCTCTCCCAAGGCCGTCGGAGCGACGACCGTCGCCTCTTGTGCCGTGGCGACCCCCGTGGCCGGCGTGCTGTAATTCTCCAGCGCCTGGCTCACTCGCTCGAGCGACGCTTGGGTCGATTCCGTTCCCCAGACGTTGCCGAAAGCCGCTAATTCGGACGCGCCCGCTTGCTCGCCGGAAAACGGCGGCTGAAACGGCTGAAACGGCTGGGTCGGCGTGGTCGGTTCCTGAAACGCCACCAGCCCGAATCGACCCCCGACCGACTGGACCGCGCCGTCGCGAGGATACACGGTCGGGCGAACCTGTTGGGCTTGTTGGGCCTCGGACTCGACCGACGCGGCGCCGTCACCGGTTTGGGACACCGCGGCAATACCGGCCGATTTGAAGAGCGACGTGTCCGAGGCCGCTTCGACGGGTGTTTCCTTGGGCTTCGTTTCGTCCGGGGTCGGTTCGACGGGGGCCGGCGTGCCCGCGGGCATCTTGTTCCGGCAGGCGTTCAACGCCGCGGATGCCGCGGCTCGAACGCGGCACGAGGCCTCGAGCGGGCAGTTCTTTTCGTCGGTGCCGTATGCCATGTCGTGCAGTTTCGACATGACTTGGGCGTTGCAGCAACTCGTGCCGCAAAGGGCGCACGGAGTCCCCGCCGCCTCGCAGAAGGCGACGGCCGCCTCGTAACGGACCTCCTCGGTGCAGTCTTCCAAAGCGGCGAGGAGCGCCTCGGCCACGCCCGGATAGCAGCCGCAACCCACGCTGGACAAGTGCTTGATGGCCTTGATCTTCTGTTTGGCGAGATCCTGGTCTTTCTTGATCTTGGCCGCGGTTTTGATGGCGGGGTTGTCGGATTCGAGGTTGGCCGGATCGGCGATTCGCCGGATCGGGTCCTTTCGTTCCAGTTGGGGGAAGTTCCCGTTACGGTTGACCAGCGCATCCTGAAAGCGTTGAACTCCTTGCGGAATTCCCAAGGTGTTCAAGAGCGTGGTGGGGGCGGCTGCCGGCTCGGCTGCCCCCGCTGTGATGGTGGCTAACACAACCAGTGCGGTAGCCAGTGCCATCACGCCGATGCTGATAGTTCTCATGAACGATCGCTCCCCTTCTGCCCCGGGGATGCGTTGACGAGTGGGGCATAGATGCCCTACGACACCCACAACGCGTATTGTCGTGCAATGCGGAACAAGCCCGAAAGGCAATACGACCATCAGAATCTTCGGCCCACGCGATGCCCCGCCTTTAGCGGACATTGCACCCCGGGGTCGCAAGGGTGCCCGAATACCCTCTCGGGGAGGACAAAATGCGTTCGCGGCCATTTGGGTGCAGTGGCTTTTGCCGCCACGTTCCGCTCAAAAGGGGGGAATGCTGGGTCGGCCGAGACCGCGAGGCGCTTGGTGGGGCTTCGCGACCCGGCCTCTCGCCGGACTACTGTCTTCCCGGAGAATGACGTTCGACCAGCGGCCGAATCTCCACCGGGACCATGGTTTGCTCGACCCACCCTACGGAGGCGTGGATGCCAGTTGTCTTCCCGGCGGCCGTCGTCGACGCCCAGTCCCTTGCGGCCGCAACCCACGCTTGGTATCCTAGAGGTGGTGGGCGCGTCTTGCCACGGTGGGGGCTTCTGGCCGGCGCCATCGCAGCCAGCGACGGAGACAACCGGACTCGGCGAGCCGGACGAGGCCGAGGTTCGCGCTGTTGTTTTTTCCCGAACCAAGCAACGACCCATGCCTCCTGCCAGAGGTCGCTATTGCGTTGGAAGTGAGCCGGTTCCGGGCTACGTTCTGACCGGATTCCTGGGTCGGGGGCAGTTCGGGGACGTCTGGAAAGCGGCCGGGCCGGGCAAGAACGACGTTGCGCTGAAGATCATCGATCTGACCGGCGGCGAGGGCAGCCGGGAGCTGGCGGCTCTGCAACAGATCAAATCCGTCCACCACCCGAACTTGATGCCCATCTTCGCCTCCTGGCTCAAGGACGCCACGGGTCAGATCCTCGATGACCAAACCGCGTCGACGGCAACCGAGTTCGTCGTCGCCATGGGTTTGGGTTCGAAGAGTCTCTTCGAGCGATTGGCGCAGTGCACCCGGGAGGGCAAGCCGGGCATCCCGCTGGATGAACTGCTCGACTACATGGAAGGAGCCGCCAGGGGAATCGACTATCTCAACCAGCCGATCCACGATTTGGGCCACGGGCCGGTTCCCATCATCCATGGCGACATCAAGCCGCACAATCTGCTGGTCGTCGGCAATGCGGTGCAAGTCTGCGATTTCGGCCTTGCCCGCGCCGTCGAGAATCTCCGAATGACCCAAACGGCGTTGGGCACGTGCGCCTATGCGTCGGCCGAGTTGCTCTACGGCAGGCCGCACCGCGCCAGCGATCAATACTGCCTGGCAATCAGCTACACGGAACTCCGCACCGGGTCGCTGCCCTTTGACGAGACCAACGCCTTTCAAGTGGCCGATCGACATCGGGAAGGCAATCTGGACTTCTCCCGACTTCCGCCGGGCGAACGAGAAGTGATTCAACGAGCCACCGCCTTGGTGCCCGACGAGCGGTGGCCGTGCTGTTGCGACATGGTCCGCGCGCTGCGCCGAGCCATCGAAGCGGAAGAGGAGCAACCCGTCGCGCCGCCGCGGCACGAGACCGGTCGGGCCAAGAAGAAACGGGACGCGACGCGGCCGGGCCCGGGCGATCGGGAATCGGATGCTCCCCCCGCGCTGCCTTCCGCGAGTTCGGTTCAAGGAACGCTGCTGCCGCCGTCGTCCAAGGCGGCCGGGCAGCGAAGCACGGATTCCTCGCAGGTGGCCACCAGGACGCTCCCGTTTCGGCCCTCCTCGGCGATGCCGGCCGCCCAACGGCCGTCCCGGCTTCGCCGGGTTGCGAAGGTCTGCGCGGCGATGGTCCTCGTCGTCGGTCTGGGGGTCGGGGCCGACCTCTTCTTCGGCGGTGGCGTTTCCCACGCGGTTGTTGCGCGACTGGCGGGCTTGTTCGCCGGCGACCAGGATCGGCCCGAGCCGGGGCAAACGGCGTCCGGCCCCGAACGATCGCCCGAGTTGGAGCGGCAATCACCAGCCTCGGTCCCGAAAACCACCGCGCCGCCGCCACCCCCGCCGCCCCGGCGCTGGGATCCCGCCGCACTGGACCAATTGATCCAGGGCGGCAAGTTCGGCGACGCGGCGGCCATGCTCGACAAGGCGCCGCCCGAACAACAAGCGACGCTCGGCGAGCGGATCCTCAAGGCGTGGTCCGCCGATCTGGAACGACGGTGGCGGAACCAGGAGTGGCCGGACGTCCGGGATTCCTGCGGGGCGCTGCTTGCCCGGTGGCCGCGGCGCGCCGAGGTGCGCGTGCTGCGTTGCCGGGCCGACGTGCGACTGGGAGACCATCGTGAAGCGATCGCCGAGTTGAAGGAATTGGAGCCGATCGAGCCGGTGCCGGAATCCCTGCGCCCGCTATGCCTCGCGCTGGGGCTCGTGGCGGAGTACGGCACGTCGTCGATCGTCGCGGACCAGCCGGGAAGCGTCGCCGATCGATTGCTGGTCCTTGACGCCGCCGCCCGGGCCGGCCAACCGTCGTTCTGGAGCCCGGACACCGAGGAGTTGAAACAGATCGAGAAGATTCGCGCCGACGTGGTCAGAACGTTGCTGAAGGCCGTCCGCCGGCAGTTGTCGCCCGAGCAGTTGAACCAGGCCAAGCAGTCGCTGGAGAAGGTCGATGCGTTGCTCGGCGACAAGAGCGACAACCCGGAGGTCGCGCGGTGGCGGGTCGTGATCCTTGCCATCGACGCTTGCCGGCGCAAGGATGCCGCTCCGGGCGAGGTTCGCGCGGCGCTCGATGCCCTGGCGAAGCTCGTGCCCGGCGGCGCCTGGCCCGAGGACGTGGATGCCGCCGCTGCCGGAGAGATCGCCGCCGCGCTGGGCGACGTGGCCGGAAAGACGCACGCGCCGTCGGAGCTTGCGGGTGAACTGGACACGGCGCTCGTTCTGGCCGGCGCTGCCTGGCGGGTCAATCGGCTCGACGACCGCGTTGCGGCGTCGCTCCGGCGGCTCTGGGAAAAACGCATCGAGATTTGCGTCACCGAACCGCAACCGGTGACCAAGGAAGCCTTCAGTCGATTCGAGGCCGATTGGAAGGTGTTCGAGCGGGCCGAGGAGCGAAGCAGCCTCGTCGACGCGTGGCGGGCGGAATGCCTGATCGAGTTGGATCGCCCCGGCGACGTGCCCGACAGTCTCCGCGAGCCCAAGCCGGGCGAGCTCCCCGAGTCGATGACGGCCTACGTGCGCTACGTGCGGGCGCGGGCTTTGCGGATCGCGGCCCAAGACGGCTTGCTGGACGACGCCGTGGCCGAACTCGCCCGGGCGCTGGAAGGCGGCACTTTTCCGCCGGAAGCCCTGAAGGCGCGCGGTCGCCTGGACCACGCCGCGGCGCTGATGGTCGAGGCGAGCAAGCGGCGGCGGACGCTGGCGGGGGCTTACCAGAAGTTGGACAAGCCGCCTCGCAACCCGTTTCTCGGAGAAGCCGGCTACTATGCGGTGCTCCGGCGACTGGCGGGGCTGAAGTTGGACGCCTTGGCCGCGGACCAGCAGCATGAAATCGCCGTCGCTCTGGTGTTGGCCGGCTGGGGTGATGCCGGCGCCGACGTCGCACTGGCCCGGTCGGCGGCCGCCGGAGTGCTGCAACTCGCCGACGCCGATTTGGCGCCCGATGCGGTTCCCGTCGTCTATGCGTGCGTGGCGAGCTACTTGACATCCGTGGCCGCCGCGCCGCTTTCGACCGAGGACCGGCGCAATGCCGTTGCCGGCTGCTCGCGGCTCTTGGCGGTGCTTCGCAGCCGGGAGGCGTGCGCGGGGACGCTTACGGACGAGTACGCCGCGACGCTCTACCGGCAAGTGATCCAACCGATCCTTGCGATGGCCCAGGGTTTGGAGCAGGCCGGCGACGCCGGGGTTGCCGCCGAGGCGTTGTATGCCGGCGTCGGCCAGGTCGTCTGGGACCACCGGTACGCCGCGTGGCCGGTCGACAACAAAGACAAGACCATCGAGGACCTCTTCGGCAGTGCCATCGCGGCGTGCGAGAAGAAGGGCGCGGCGGCGGACCCGAACCGGCTCGCCGAGTACTACGTCCAGCGCGGCCGCGCGCGGCTCGAGGCGCCGGCGTCGGATCGGGAACGTGTCATCGCCGACGCCACCGCGGCGCTCGCCAAAGCCGATCTCTTCGGCGCCCACGGTCTGCTGGCACACGCCTATCTGCTGCGGTCTCGCGCCCAGTCCCAGGACGCGGATCGTCTGAAGGATCTGGATCGCAGCGTGCAGTCCGGCCAGCAGGCGGTCGCGAAATGCCCCCCGAAGGATCGTTCGCTTCCGAACTACCTGGTCAATCTCAGTTGCGCGTACCTGGAACACGCCAATTACTCGCACGGCTCCGACCGGCGTGGCGACGACTTGAAGCTCGCCGTCGAGTCCGCCGAGCGCGCCAAGAGCCTGGCCCAGGGAAACCCCGACTTCCCCTACCTCGCGCTGGGCAATGCGTACGAAGACCTCGCCTGGATCGTGCGGGAGAAACCCGCGGAGAACTACCCGAAGGCGATCCAGGCGTTCAAGGACGCCTCGGACAAGCAGCACTTCCCGGCCGCCGCGCTATGCAGTCTTGCCCGGTGCTACTACAAGATGGTTGTTGACAGCGGCCTCGACCCCGCGATTCTGAAGGACCCCAAGCTCACCACGGCGGAGCAGGTACTCGATGAGTGCGGGCGACTCCTGGCCAGCGCCGTGCAGTTGAAGCCCGATCTTGTCGAAGCCTGTTATTACCTCGGACGGGTCCACCTGTCGCGGAAGCGCTACGCCGAAGCGGACCGGTGGTTCGAGGCGGCGAAGACCCAGGCCGGCAAGCAAAAATCGCTCGATTGTGTCGGCTACGCCGAGCAGTGGGCCCGGTTCCCGTTGGCCAACGCCGAGCTGAAGACGCCCGACGAGCAGTACCAACAGGCGCTGGACCGCGCCGCGCAGATCGAGAAGATGGACGTGCCGCCCGCCCTCGCCGCCGGCCGGAAACGCGCGGTGGCGGGCATTCGGGGCGAGATGTTCGAGAAGAAGAAGCAATTCGCCGAAGCCGTCGCGGCCTACGGTGAAATCCTGCCGAAGGACCCGAGCCAGGCACAGGAACAGGACGTTCGCCTCTTGCTTGCCCGGGCGCGCGCCAACTTGCAGTGGCTCAAGAGCGAGTGGAAGCCGTCGACCGCCGAAGCCGTCATCGCCGACGGGACGCGCGCGGCCGCGCTGGCCGTGGCGCCCATGGAGAAGGCGACCGCCTATCTGAGCACCGCCGGGGCCCATTGCGTGGCCTACTGCCAGAAGGGCGGCGCCGATCTCGATCCGTTCGTCGCGAGTCTGACCGAAGCCGTGTCGCTTTCTCCGTCCGGGCCCGTAGGGCTGGGATGCCGCAAAGAAGCCGTCGCGATGCTCATCGTGGCGGTAACGTCGCCCCAGGGCGAGAAGACGCCGAAAGCCATCTCGGAGAAACAACGACTCCTTGCCCTGATTGTGCCGTGGCAACGCGAGGTCGTCGCCATGTCCGAGAACCCCAGCGAGAAGAAAGACGCGGGAACCCTTCTCGAGAAGGCCGATACGCTGCTGGCGAACATCAGCATCGAAGGCGTCGACTATCTGATGAAGAAGGCCCAGGATACCGAGAAGGACGCGACCGTGGCTCTTTCGGCCGACGAGCGGCGACTTCTCCAGCAGTGCCTGCCGTGGCAGAAAAAGCGACTCGACGGCGCCCAAACGCAAGAGAAAGAGAAGGAGAAGAACCGCCTCGGTTGGCTGGAGCATCTCCAAGGCAAGGCAAAGCCGTAAGGCGGCGCCACCGGCAAACCGGCGCAACACCCCCGCTCACCCCGGAGCCAGGCCGGCGTCGCTCTTTACTTGGGCGGGCGGAGGGGTCGGGGTGGTCGGGGGTCTCTCGGCCGGCGTTTCCTTGGCCGGCGAGGGCGATTTCTCGGCCGGCGTTTCCTTGACCGGGGGCGTCTTCTGGGCCGGCGGCTTCGATCGGGCACTGACCAGGTCGCGGCCGATCTTCTCGATCGGCTCCGGATCGAGAAACTTCTCCAGCAGCGTTCGCGTGTCGGCAAAGAGCGCGTCGATCTTCTTCCCCACGCGAGCATCGTCCGTGGCGAGCTTCCGCTGCTGTTGGTCGAGCTTGCGAAGCAGTTCGCTTCGCGTTTCGAGGCCTTCGAGCTCGTCGACGAGCTGCGCCGCCTTGTCGAACTCGCCGTCCTCGATGTGCTTTTCAGCCCGCGTGAGCAACACCTGGCGCCGGACGTACACGTCCAATAGGTCCTCTTGCAGGCCGGTGATGTACTCTTCGGCGGCCAGCCGCTGGTCGTCGTCGGGGATCTCGGCAACGAGTTCGGGGGCCAGTCCCGGCACGATCGGCAACCGCGCCAACAGCGTGCCGCCGTTCTTGACCATCAGCACGCGCACCGGATGCTCGGCCGCTGGCACACGGATGCCGCCTTGGGCGTCCGTGCGGCCCAAGAAGAGCGTCGTGGCGGTTGAGTCCGGTGGATGAGCGTAGACGTCGTAGCCGGCCAGGACGTGCTTGGGCTCGGTCCGCGTCATCAAGACCAGCCGGGTGGTGTCGCCCGCGGGACGCACGGCCAGCGCCAACTGCTCGACCCGACCCCGGCGGACGCCGCTCAGGGGGCTGACGATCGCGGAGTACATCTGGCACTGGAAGAGACTGGGCGTGAATTGCTCGACGATGAAGACGGTCCAAGGAATCGTGATGACCTTGCGGGCGTTCCCGTCGCGATCGTTGTAGCGAATCATCGGTTGAAACACGTCGCCCGGCCGAACCTGGACGAGGCTCGGGTCGCGGACCGGCAGGCCGCCCGCCCGGAGCCGGAGCGTCACGGTCTTCTTCTCCGAACTGACCACGAGCGCCAAAGGGGCAAAGGCGTCAAGCATGGCGTGGAAGGCCGTGTCGCGAAGCTTGGCCGGCTGCCAGACCGGAAGGCGGACCATCGAACCGAACACGCCGGTGCGAACGTCGTACTCGCGGGCGCGGATTTCGTAGCCGCTCGGACATCAGTTGGACGCGATACGGCGCGAGTTCACAGACGGATTGGGTCGCCGCGCCGGCGGTCCACGCGCAGGCGATCCACGCGGCGGCGGCGACGGCCATCGCCGGACCCAAGCGGCAAGCGAACCCACGGCGGCCGGTCGCGCTCATTTCGCCTCCGCCGGGGTCTGGGGAATAATCTGCCATTGTTCGACGTTCTCGTAGAGCGAGACCGGGTTGCCGCTGAGCCCTTGGAGCCCCTTGCGATACGCGAAGTGATCGACCAACTGGAACAGCGGGATCACGGTGACGTCGTTGTAGGCGATCCGGTGAATCTGGCGCAGGCGGGGACGAATCTGGCGCCAGTCGGAGGCATGTTCAAGTTGCCGGAGCGCCAAGCTCATGTACGCGCTCGCGGACCCCGCCAGACCGCCGGCGCCCAGCACTTCGCGGGCATCGACCAGCGGCTCCCACATCGCCAACTCGGCGTAGAGCAGGTCGACGTCCTCGGGCACGCGGTCGATCGGGCCGGGCGGAAGCTCCTTGAGCGTCACGTCGATTCCGATCAGCTTGAGTTGCTCCTTGATCTGCCCGCAGACGCCACGGGCGATCTCGGTGGGCGGATGGGCCAACGTCAGCTTGACCGACAGCCGCGTGGTGTCCTCCGTCTTCTCCGCGCTGCCGTCTTGTCCTGTTTTGGGCGCGGAATTGGCGTCCTTCGCATCGGCTTTGACCTCTTGGGACTTCGGCGCGGCATCCTTGGACTCGGGCTTGGCGCCGCTGGCTTCGGCCTCGGCCGCCTTCTTCGCTTCGGCGGCGGCGACCGAGTCGACCGCGACGCCGGCCAGGGCCAGGGCCAACCGGGGCTCGTAGGGCCGGACCTTGATCTCGGCGTCGTAGGCGTAGCCGACCGGGTCGTCGTACGATTCGCCCTGGGGGAACTGGCCGCTGAGGACGTCGCAACCCGGCACGGTCTTGCCGCCCAGCAGGTGGCTGAGAATCCTGGCGCGATTGATGCCGTAGACCAGCGCGCGGCGGAAGGTCCGCCGGGCCAGGAGCGGCTTGTTCTGGTTGGGAATCAGGCAGTGGACCAGTGGCATCGCGTAGCGCTCGACCGTCAAACCCTCGACCGAGCGGTAGTCAGACAACGTCCACGGATTCAGCCGGTCCACGACGTTGATCTGCCCGTCCCGCAACGCCCGAATCGCCTCGCGGTCGTTGGTGAACACCCTTTCAACGATTTCCTTGGGCTGGGTTGGCGTGGCGGCGAAGTACCGTTTGGCGAGGATGTAGACCGCGCCGTCGTCACCGCGCGAGTCGACCAGGTAAGGGCCGTTGGTCGGTTGCGGCTCGTCGGCGAGCTGCGCGTCCGTGTAGGGGGGCAGGGTGGTCTGCCATAGCGCGTCGGGGCGGACGTGGGGACGCTGGAGGCGGACCGTGACGCGATACACGTCGTCGACGGCCACGCCGGCGAAGAGGCTGGCCCAGCCGGCGCGGTACGCCGGGTCCGCCGGATCGGTCATCACCAGCAGGCGTCTTGCGACGTCGGCGCCGGTGAGCGTGGCGTCGCCCCGCGACCAGGTCACGCCGGGCCGAAGTTGGAGCGTCATGCTGGCGCCGAGCGTGTCGATTTCCACCGTGCCGACCGGACAGCGGTACTTCCCGCCTTCCGAGCCCGGACCCGTGAATTCCGTCAGCGTCCGATAGAGCAACCGGCTCGCGCGGCGCGAGGCCCAATCGTCCCGCCGGGCGGGCTGATATACAACGGCTGACGCGCCGACGCCGACCAGCACGCGGGTGTATTTCTTGCGCACCAGCGCCAGGGTCTCGTCGACGCCGGGCAGTCTGGGCCAAATCCGCGCGACCCCCTGACACGCCTTGTCCGCCTCGCGAAACTTGCCCTCGGCCAGCGCGCCGCGAGCCTCCTCCAGCAGCTTGCCCGCCCGGGCTTTCAGATCCGCTTCCCACTTGGCGGCCACGGGGTCGTTGGAGAATTGGGCGGCCAGTTTCTCGACGAGGATCCGCGTGGAGGCGAAGTCGTCCTTGGCGACGTACTCCTCGATGAGCTTCTCATTGGTCATGTCCAGCGCCTGCTGGAGGTTGGGATACTGCGGATTGCGTTCGTGGAGCCACCGGAGCATGGCCAGGGCGGCGAAATGCTGCTGGGCCTTCAGGTTGAGGCCCGCCTCGTGGTAGAGATAATCGTCAACGGCCGGCTTCAGCCCGGGCAAGTCGGGGTGCTTCGTCTGGAGGAACTCGAAGTAGTCGTAGGCTTCCTCGCGGCTGCCTGCCTGGACGAGTTCGACCGCCTTGGCCAGGATGAGTTCCTCGAACGTTTCGACCTTCTCGACGGCCGACCATCGCAACTCGTAGGTTTTCGCCGGGTCGTTCCAAAGACGGACCTCGATTTTTTCGCTCGGGCGGTGGGTCTTGGACACGGGTCGCCGAAGCGGCTCGACCTTGAGCACCTCGCTGTTGTTCGCCGCGTTGAGCGTGATCAGGTCGTACGGTTCCTGCTGGTAGAGCGGTTCGGCCGGTCCGGTCTCGGCCGGCTCGGTTTCGGCCGGCGCGGTTTTGGCCGGCGCGGTTTTGGCCGGCGCAGTTTTGGCCGGCTCGTCCACCTGCGCAATCGCGCCGGCAGCGACCAGCGAGAGAACGCCGATCGCCGCAAGCGGCCATCCGAATCGCGTCACGTTGTTCCGCCAAACTGCCGTCACGGCATCACTTACCACTTGCCACTGGCCACTTACCACTTACCACATAGAGCGTGCCGTCGTTGCCCGAGAGTAGAAGTTGCTCGCCGAGGAGTACCGCTCCGGCGCCCAAGGGGTGACCGGTCTCGAGCTTGCCGAGTTCCTTGCCCGAGGCGGCGTCGACGCGGGAAACGACGCCGGCGGCGGAGGCGAGCAGGTACTCTTTGCCCAGCGGCAAGGGGCGTCCGGCCAGCGGTCCGTACAACAGCGCGATCTTCCAGACCACCTTTCCCTCGCCGTCGAGGCAGAGCAGTTGTTCGTCGTCGGTGGCCAGAAAGACGTGGTCTCCGGAGCGATGGGGTCCCCAAACCGGCTTGCCGCCCAGCGGCGTGGGCTCGCCGGGCGTGAGCTTGGGAAGCACAAACCGCTGGAGAACGCCGGCCTCGTCGACCGCATAGGCCACGTTGCCCACCACCGCCACGGGCGAGACGATCGGCTTGGCCGTCTCGACCTGATCCATCGCGGCCAGGTGGCGTTTCGGCTGGTCCTTGATTTCCAGCCGATAGATCCGCCTGCCTCCATCGGCCAGCACGACGGAGTTCTCATCGACCAAGACCGCTTGCCGCCAGGGGAGCCGGCCGCCGCCGGCCAGTTCCCCCTGAAAGGGCTCGACCATCTTGCCGCCGGTCCGCGGATCGACAAGAAACACCTGGCCGACCTGGCAGGGGACCAACAGTCCGCCGGCAAATGCCGCCGGCGCTGCCGCCAACGGGTCCAGCAGCGTAACCCGGCGGAAACGGTCGGCCGCCGCCACCGGAT
>JAPLNP010000670.1 GCA_026401055.1 Planctomycetia bacterium | reverse complement strand
CTGGCCAGACCCAGCGGATCCACAATGCTCCACCGCATTCCGCAAAAAGGCGGCTGCGGAAATGCAGCAGTGGGCTACCCATGACCGCCAGGCCCTCCTCAGCGAGGAGAGCCGCCCTCGATTCGAGAAGGCCCGCAAGCGTCCTGAACTTTTCAAAGACCCCGAGCAACTGCGCGGTGCCCTCCTCGATTTCATCGCCGATTTTGCCAATTGGGACAATTGCACCAACGCCGACTTCCTGTCGACCAGCCGCGCGCTCACCCAGTCTGCACACGAGGCCCTTGGCGGCGAAAAGGGAACCAGACCACTCGTCGTTGATCCCTTTGCCGGCGGCGGCTCCATTCCGCTGGAGGCCCTGCGCGTAGGCGCGGACGCCTTCGCCAGCGACCTCAATCCCGTCCCGGTCTTACTAAACAAGGTTCTTCTCGAATATATCCCCAAATACGGTAAGCACCTCGCGGACGAAGTTACTAAGTGGGGCGAGTGGATCAAACAGGAGGCTACGACCTGGATCCGGCGTGAATTCTCGGCTTTCTGACCGAAACCGGCCTAAAGTCGAGGTTGGGGCCAGGATTCTCTGCAGCACTCGATGGTTTTTCATCGGCATCGGTTCAATCTTCCAATGGTTTTAGCTTGTGGATGCGGGCTAGGATTCTGCCGGTCCAGGACCGGATCGTCGGCGAGTCGGCCAACCGGAGTGTGGGCCGATTCTGCGGTCGAGTGAGTTCTCCGGGCAGCCAGAACAGTCGATAGCGTAGTGTCCCCAAGGTTAAGTCTCGCCAGTCCTCGGGCAAGCAGGTTTGCTGAAAGCTGGTGACTAAGTTGTGGGCCAGTCGAATGACTTCCAAGTAGAGTGCGTTGGCAGCAAAGTCGCCGGTGGGGATCTTTCTCAACGCGAAGTTCTCTCGCAGCTCGTAAATCCTCGGCTCCATGCCCGCGCGCCCATCATAGAAATGCCACACTCCCTCTGGCGTCAGCGGCAGATTACTTACCCAGGCCCGATACAAGTAGCGATTCAAGTTGAACAACGTTGGCTCTGGTTCCGTCGCTTCGATCCGTCGGCGCGCTACGATAAAGCGTCGTGCTTGGGACCAACCGTATGGCCGAAGCTCCAACTCCGCTATCTCCCACCGCCGATTGCAGCGCTGATAACGCAGGCCGCCGAGTTTGCGCTTGAGTCCAGCGGTCATGCGCGCGACCACGGCGTATTGGGCGGGGCGCTCCTCCAGGACCTCCAGCACCGGGCCGTAGCCAAAACCTGCGTCGGCTCGGACTCGCACCTCGCGCACGTCTGAGGGCAGGCTCCCGAAGCAACTAGCCAGTAGTTCGACACTGCCGTCCCAGGTGCCCGCATTACCGGCGCGGAGTTCCGTGTCCCAGAGCAACGACGAATTGGCCTCCAAGCAGAGCAGCGGATTGTAGGAACGTTTGCCGCGGTAGCGTGGATTGTAGCCGACTTCGGCTTGTTCCTGGTGGCCGAAGAGAGTGACCACCGTGCTGTCCAAGTCCAGAATCAAACGCGAGCGATGCTCGGGCCAGTGGATAAACCGTTGCTGGAGCCGGTTGTTGATGCGGTGAAGTTGGTGGCGAAAGTCCGCCGGCGCCCCGCCGAGAAACCGCCGCAGCGTTTGTGGATCGGGATAGTCAGGGAGTCCCGTCAGATACTGAAACGTTCCATTGGAACGTAGAAACGAGGCCGTCTCGATTCGTCCCAGACCCAACAGAATCGGATACGCCAGAGCCAAGGTCATCTGGGACAGTGAGTAGCGCTGATTGCGTCGGGGATACCGCAAATGCCGGGCAAGGAAATCTCGCAATTGCAGCACTCGTGTAAATTCGTGAAAGAAGAAAACCCCGCCGTAATGCGTCAGGCCCCTATGATTACAGGCGATCTTCACATTTGTAGGCGACCGTCGCATGTTGAGCCTCACCTCACCAAAAGTGAGGTGAGGCTCAAAATCTAAAAAGGCCATTTTCACCTGTCAATGCCGAGCAAGAATCGCTTCGCCGGCCTGCTTTCACGCCGGATATAGGTAGTAGCCCTTGAAGAAGTCCTGCAGGAGAGGCTCGGCGGGCAGGTCCGGGTTCCACAGCCACTTGGCCAGCAGCCACGCCTTGAGTTCGGCGAAGTCGCCGTGGCGGCCCTGGTAGGCGCCCTGTTCGAACAGGTAGTCCACGCGGTTGGTGTGAAAGAACTGAACGTTGCCCTGAAGCGCGAGCACGTTCGGGAAGGGACTGGTGTAGTCGCGGAAGTTGGTGGTGTAGTCCCAGAC
>JAPLNP010000031.1 GCA_026401055.1 Planctomycetia bacterium | reverse complement strand
GACCAACCTTGGTCGTATCTTATCCATCGACTGAGACCTTCCTTGGATGGCGTGGAGCCTTTGTTATGAACCAGGGAAGGTCTCATGTCATTTTACCACGGATGCAGAACGCTGCCACATCGGTTTCGTTTGGTGCTTTCGTCGTTTCTTCAAGGGGAGGGGTTGCCGTTTGCGGACGTCTTGCCCGAGGAGGAGATCGAGCGGGCTTTCGAGGAGGAGGGCGTATCGATTGGCTCCGGAGACGACGGGCAAGGCACCGTTTACACATCCGCGGTCACGCTGTGGGCGTTTCTCTCGCAGATGCTTCACAAAGGCGAGCAGCGGCAAACGCGATCATCTGGTCCAGTGGGTTCGGCCGGCCAAACCCACGTGGATGGACCAGCAGACCTACGACCGGATGCCCAAGTCGATCGAGCTTCGCGAAGTCCTGGTGCAAGTGGATCAGCCGGGCTGTCGCACCAAGTCGCTGGTGGTGGTTACCACGCTCTGCGATGCGGGCGAATACCCCGCCGAAGACATCGCCCAACTCTACCGCGATCGCTGGCTGGCGGAACTCAATATCCGCGTCGTCAAGACCACGGTGGACATGCCGCGCTGCAAGACACCGGAAATGGTCCGCCGAAAACCGCGGACGCACCTGAAGAATCTGGCTGGTCATCGCGTCGGCCATCGTCCCGATCGCGTCGAGCCCCGGGCGGTAGAACGCCGCCCGAAACCACACCCACTATTGACCAAGCCCCGCGCCGAAGCCCGTCTCGATCCACTCGCCGGCGCCTCGACGTAAACCCTTACCACCAAAGCGGCAGTGCCATTCGTGTCGGGGCCCTTTTTTGTTGCCGGTCACTTCATGTTCGGAAATCGAATGATCTGGGCCTCCTCCTTTCTTTCGCTCTTGCTGCCAACCAGCTCTATGTCGGGCTCGGCCCCACCGAGGTAGCCTGGGTCGAGGCCGGTGAGTTCTTCAATATCGTGTGTTGCAAGTGCCAATCGCAAGGGCAACTCGTTGGGGGCGACGATGCCTTTCGTGATCAACAGTTCCATCGCCCGGCGAAGAAACCGCGGCTGCTCCGGCTCCAGCACGTTGTCCAACGGCTCCTTGGTGCGCCACTTCCGTCGTCCAAGATTGATCCAGAGACGACGCTCCTGGCCTTCGCTAATCAAGTCGAGTTGCACGGCCCGCTTGATCATAGCCGCAATCGACACGTGCCACTTCTCCTTGAGCGCGCGGAAACCGTCCAACGATGGCAAATGCGCGTCCTCGGCGAACGTCCGCGCCGGGAGCAGAAAGGCCCCCGCGAACCGGTGTGCCTGGGCCTCGATGAAGTTGAAAGAGTCGGCCTGCTGCAATAGCGACTTGCGGACATGCCGATGCATGACCGTGTGCCCGAGTTCGTGCACCGCATCGTAGCGGGACCTCGCTGCGGAGCCTTTCCCTGACCCCAGGATGACATACGGTGTGGAATCGTTCGGGTTCCATTCGGAGAAGGCGTCCAGCGTGGCCGCGCCCAACTCACATCGCGTGACCACGGCTCCATGATTCTCGAGTAGCCAGGTGACGTTGCTGATCGGTCCCGGTCCCAAACGCCAGGCGCTCCGGGCCTCCGTGGCCAGCTCCTCAATACGATCATTGTCGATCTGGGCCGGGTCGTCCGGCAGGTCGAACGCAGGGAACTCGACCTCGGGAAAACGCACGTAATTCCGGAGAAAGGCCACTATCTCGCGTAGCCATTCGTATCGACGTTGCGCGCGCAAGCGCGCCCGCTTCGTCGCAACGCTCATACAGCGGTAGAAGACCGTCCCTGATTGCCCGGGCCATGGCTGACGCAGGAAGAACTGCACGGGTACGTTGAGGCAATCGCTGATCTTCCGCATCACCTCGGGGGACGGCGACTGATGCTCCCGCTCGTACTGGGACACAGCCGCCCTCGTCACACCGATCAGATCGGCCAAGGCGATGGCCGACAGCGAGCGTGCTTCGCGCGATTCTCGCAGGCGTGTACCGACAAATCCTGGTGTTCCTGGTTTCATTTCTCACCAGCAGCTTGGCGTCGATCCATTCGGAGTTCCGGTTCTGGTTCTGCGATCTGTTCGAGATTGGTCGCGTCCTCAAACAGACCTTCCGTCTTGGTCCGCACGACTTCTGGGAACTCCCGAAACAGGTCTATCTGGCCAGGCAAATAGCTTTGCAGATCCTCTTTGGGAAACACGATCCTGGCAAACCCAGGGAAAACGACGCCCTCGTTCGCCTGGCCATGGATCAGGATCCCGTACAGTACAGAGTCGGGAGGCGGCTCCTCGGGTTCGAGCTCCACAAATAAGTACCGTTGGTTGTCCCGAGCGGCGTACCTCTGCCGAAACAGCGAAGGCTGTACGATTTCCTCGGGACCGCCAACTGCGTTTTGGGTCAGCGCGATCCTACCACAGAGGACCAGCGTGTGGTTCCAACCGCTGGCTGGGCTGCGCCGAGCCGTCGCTGTGATCTCAGGAAACGAGGCTGCGACCTCTCGCAGTTGACTCTCGATCAGAGCCCGGCGGTAGAATGGGCGCAGGTTGGCCGCCTCGGGCCGATCAAAGTCGGTCTGACAGCGTTCGTCAGCCGCCTCGTAGCAATCGAATAGTGCCCGGAGAACCCCGAAGTACGTAGCTGAATCGGCGCGGATGTCTGCCACGCCCTTTCGCCTGGGGCTCAGGGACGTGCCACCCTACGCCGTTAACCCTTTTCCGAACTGCCGAAACACCAGGTATTTAGGGCATTTTGCATCCCAGACCTCCGATCTTGCCAAGATGACTGTCGCTCAAATCGGGGACCGTTTGAGCTAGAGCCTGGAAAACACGGGGAATCTGGGTAATGCGAAACCAAGAAAGGGTTAACGGCGTAGCGTGCCACCCGGCCTTCGAGAATCCTACCCTCGGCACTTCCCGATCTCCTCCCACAGCCGGGCGCTCGCCTTGATGGCGCGGTGGAAGTCGGCCAGCGAGAACTTTTCATTCGGGCTGTGCGTGTTGTCGTCGTCTTGACCCCAGCCCAACAGCAGCGTGTCCACCCCGAGCGCGTCGGCGAACGTGGCCACCACCGGAATCGAGCCGCCTTCGCGGATGAAGACCGGACGGACGCCGAAGGCGTACTCGATTGCCCGGGCGGCGGCTTGCATGTACGGGCTGTCCTGCGGGACGAGCACGCCGGGCGAACCGTGGTGGGACAAGAGTTCCATTTCGATGCCCGGCGGACAGATTTCCGCCAGGAGCGTTTTCAGGCCCTGGGTGATTTTTTCGGGGTCCTGGTTCGGTACGAGCCGGAAGCTGACTTTCGCGCTGGCGACAGCCGGAAGGACGGTTTTTGCGCCTTCGCCCTGGTAACCGCTCGTGAGGCCGCAGAGGTCGAACGTCGGCCTGGCCCAGCGCCGTTCGAGCGTCGTGTATCCCTCCTCGCCCGAGAGAGCCGCGACACCGATCTCCTCCCGGTAGTGCTCCTCGTCGAACGGCAGGGCGGCCGTTTGCTCGCGCTCGCGGTCCGAGAGTTCCACGACGTCGTCGTAGAACCCGGGCACCTGGATTTTGCCGCGGCCGTCGATCAAGGCGGCGAGCATTCGCGCCAGGGCGTTGGCCGGATTGGCAACCGTGCCACCGAACGTGCCCGAGTGCAGGTCGCGATTCGGGCCGCGAAGCACGAGTTCGTAGTAGGCGATTCCCCGCAGGCCGCACGTGATCGCCGGCTGGCCCGGCGCCAGTTGCGAGCTGTCGCTAATCACGACGCAGTCGCAGGCGAGCTTCTCGGCGTTGGCGGCGATGAAGTGTTCGAGGTTCGCGCTGCCCACCTCTTCTTCGCCCTCGATCAGGTACTTGAGGTTCACCGGCAGCCGGCCCTCGGTCTTGATCCAGGCCTCGGCGCTCTTGACGTGGGTGAACAACTGGCCCTTGTCGTCGGTGGCTCCCCGGGCGACGACGCAGCCGTCGCGGATGGTCGGCTCGAACGGCGGCGAGGTCCATTTTTCCAGCGGCTCGGGCGGCTGGACGTCGTAATGGCCGTAGACCAGCACGGTCGGGGCGTCTTCCACTTGTGGCGACTCGGCATACACCAGCGGATGGCCGGCGGTCGGGATGATTTCTGTCGCGAACCCGAGCCCGCGGAACTGGCCGGCCACCCAGTCGGCCGCCCGGCGGATGTCGTCGCGCCGCCCGGAATCCGCGCTGACGCTCGGGATTCGCAAAAGCTCGCACA
>JAPLNP010000554.1 GCA_026401055.1 Planctomycetia bacterium | reverse complement strand
AAGGCGACGCCGCGAAGTAGTGCGCAGTGAGACGCAGGGTCCGACTAGCATTTGGCTAGCCCGACGGGCTTAGGGAACACAGCCCAGGGTTGCGGCGCAGCCGCTACCCTGGGTCGCGATCGGATCACGACCGCATCAACCCCGAAGGGGTTGCGTCGGGCGACACTTCCCTGCGAAACCCCGTTGGGGGTATGCCGCGTGTTTGGCGTCGCAGATCCAGGAGCCATCGCACATGCAATGCACGTTCTCCGGATGCAGCGAACGCGCTGTCTTTCACTTTTCATGGGTCGAGAATCGGCAATGCACCAAGGAAGAGCATCGGTGCGAAGAGCATGCCCGGGAGATTATCTCCGCTTACGCCCCACCTTTCTCGGAGTTCTCTGGCCTTCGCCGCGCCGTGCAAGGGGCACAACAGTTTGAGATAGGCTTCGTCGTCATTTCGGAGATCTCGGATCAGCAAGCCGTGTACCTTCACGAGGTGGATGGACCGCGAGTGGTTCCGATCACGATCGGCATCTTTGAGGCGACATCGCTTGACCGGCGCGTGAAGGGATACGTGCTGCCCCGTCCGCTGACGCACGATGGGTTTGCCGCAGGCATCCGATTGCTCGGCGGCAAACTCGAGGACGTTATCATCAGCCGCTTGGAGGATTTCGTCTACTATGCCGATGCTCGGATTCGCAATCAGGACAAGCTGCTGTCGCTCGACCTTCGACCGAGCGATGCCTTCACCTTGGCCGTGCTTTTCGACTGTCCGATCTTCATTGCGGATCACGTGCTCGCTCAATTGGATGAACAGGGCAGTATCCCATACAAACCATGGGAGTCGCGGTCTCTACACCAGAGGAGCGAAAGAAGTCAGCTTTTTGGAGTGCGGCGATTCATCGCCGCTTTTCGTCGGGCGATAGCGCGCTGTTTCCGACGTTCTCGAGCAAGTTGACGTAACACGAAAAGCGGCAATGAATTGCCGCACTCCAAAGAAGAGAACACCACTATGAACCAACAAACTCATGTTGTGATTTGGCTTTCCATCGTCGCGGGGCTTGCCGTGGCGTTGTTTATCCCGTGGGCCAACGCCCGGGCGGAATTCACGGTCACCGAGTCGCGGTGCGAGTACCGCGTCGATCCGCTGGGCATCGACACCCCCGCGCCGAGGCTCAGTTGGGTGCTCGCATCGAACCAACGGGCCCAAATGCAGACGGCCTACCAGGTGCTCGTCGCGTCCAGCCGCGGGGAGTTGGATGCCGATCGGGGCGACCTCTGGGACAGCGGCAAGGTGGCCTTCGACCGCTCGGTCCTCGTGCCCTACGCCGGAAAGCCGCTCGGGTCGCTGGCGGCGTGTCATTGGAAAATCCGGGCGTGGGACAAGCAGGACCGGCCTTCCGCCTGGAGCGAGCCGGCGCGGTGGACGATGGGCCTCTTGGCGCCGGCGGACTGGAAGGCCCGGTGGATCGTCCATCCCGAAGACGCCGCGACGCCGCCCGGCCCGACCACGCCGCTGCCGCTTCTGCGCCGCGAGTTCCAGGTCGACAAGCCCGTTGGCCGGGCGATGATCTCACTCTGCGGCCTCGGGCAGCACGAGTTGCATCTGAACGGCCGGAAGGTCGGCGACAACGTGATGGAGCCCGGCTGGACCAATTATCGCAAGCGGTGCCTTTACGTCGCTTACGACGTGACCGACCGGATCGTGCAGGGCCGCAACGCCGTCGGCGTGATGCTCGGCAACGGGATGTACAACGTCGTCGGCGGCCGGTACGTGAAATTCACGGGCAGCATGGGGCCGCCCAAGATGATCGCCCAGGTGCGGCTGGACTACGCCGACGGCACGTCGGAGACGATCGGCTCGGACGCGACGTGGAAGGCGGCGCGGGGACCGATCACGTTTAGCTGCATCTACGGCGGCGAGGACCACGACGCCCGGCGGGATCGGCCCGGCTGGGATCAGCCCGGCTTCGCCGAGGCCGATTGGCAGCCGGCGGCCGAGGTGGACGGCCCCGGCGGCGCGCTCCGTGCGCAGACGCTGCCGATCAAGGTCACCCAAACGTTCAAGCCGGCGAAGATCGCTCGGCTCGCCCCGGGGGTCCACGTGGTCGATCTGGGGCAGAATTTCTCGGGCTGGCCGCGGATCAAGGTCTCCGGGCCGGCCGGCGCTACGGTGCGGCTCGTGCCCGGCGAACTCTTGGACGACAAGGGCCGGGTCACGCAGGCCAGTTCCGGCGGGCCCGTCTCGTTCAACTACACCCTGCGCGGCGAAGGTCAGGAGACCTGGTCGCCGCGATTCAGTTACTACGGCTTCCGCTACGTCCAGGTCGAAGGGGCCACGCGCGACGGCGACCCGGCCGAAGATATGGCGGCGGGCGATGCCGCGAAGCCGGTCCTGGAGGACATCGAGGGCCAGTTCACGCACCTCGCGGCCGAGCGGGTCGGGCAGTTCTCCTGCTCCAACGCGCTGTGGAATCGCATCCACGGCTGCATCGACATGGCGATCCGAAGCAACATGCAAAGCGTGATTACGGACTGCCCCCACCGCGAGAAGCTCGGCTGGCTGGAGGTGAGCCACTTGCTCGGGCCGGCGATCATGTTCAACTACGACGTGCCGCTGTTGTACGCGAAGATATCGGACGACATGAGCGAGTCGCAGACGGCCGACGGGCTCGTGCCCGACATCGCCCCGGAATACACCGTCTTCAACGACGGCTTTCGCGATTCGCCGAGTTGGGGGAGCGCGTGCGTCGTCAACCCGTGGCTGGCCTGGCGACGCTACGGCGACCGGCGGATTTTCGAAGAGCACTGGCCGAACATGGTCCGTTACGTCGACTATCTGACGAGTCGCGCCGAGGGGCACATCGTCTCGCACGGGCTGGGCGACTGGTGCGACCTCGGGCCCGCTCCCTATGGCGCGGCCCAACTGACGCCCATCGCCCTGACCAGTACGGCGACCTACTACCACGACCTCGCGATCCTCGCCCGGACGGCCGAGTTGCTGGGCAAGCCCGACGACCAGCGTCGCTACGCGGCCCTCGCCGCCGAGGTCCGCGACGCCTTCAACGCCAAGTTCTTTGACGCGGCTGCCGGCCAATACGGCACCGGCAGCCAGACCTCCAACGCGATGCCGCTGGTGCTCGGCCTGGTCGAGCCGTCGCGGTCCTCCGGGGTCATCGAGCGACTGGTCGAGGACGTCCGGTGCCGCGGCGACCACATGACCGGCGGCGACGTCGGCTTCCGCTTCATGCTCGTGGCCTTGATGCAGGCCGGCCGATCCGACGTGATCGCGGCCATGGCCAACCGGACCGATCTGCCCAGCTACGGCTTCCAGATTGAGCACGGCGTGACCGCCCTGAGCGAGACGTGGGACCCGCGCGTCGGCAATTCGCAGAACCACTGCATGTTGGGCCATCTTGAAGAATGGTTTGGCCACGGCCTGGTGGGCATCAACCCGGGCGAGGACAAGCCGGGCTACCAGCACAGCGTCGTCAGGCCCCGGGTAGTCGATGGCGTCGATTGGGCCGAGGGCAGCTACCGCTCGGTTCACGGGCGGATTGCCTGCCGGTGGGAGCGCCAGGGCGATCGGCTCATCGTGAAGGTGACAATTCCGGCCAACACGACGGCGACAGTGTACGTCCCGACCCGCTCGCCCGAGGCGGTCACCGAGTCCGGCGTGCCCGCCGCAAAGGCCGAAGGCGTCACGCCCCGCGGCGTCGAGCCGGGCTGCGCCGTGTACACGGTGGGCTCGGGCGAGTACGAGTTTTCTGCGAGAATTGTGGGAACGCAATGACCACCTCCTCACGCCACGAAACCATGACCCCGCGCGAGCGGCTGCTTGCGGCGCTGGACCACCGGACGCCGGATCGGGTGCCGATCGATCTTGGGGGGAATCAGACGGGCATCCATAAGGTTGCCTATCGGGCACTGGTGGACTACCTGGGCATTAGCGAGGGCGAGCCGGTAATCATGGACGCCGTGCAGCAATTGGCCCGGCCGTCCGAGGCGGTGCTCCAGCGGCTGCGGGTCGATACGCGATACATCGCCGCCGGCGCGGCGTCGGGATTCGACGGCACGATCGTCCAGCGCCAGCGCGACGGCCGCCGGTGGCACGATCTGACCGACGAGTTCGGCGTCGTCTGGTCGATGCCCGACGACGCACCGCTTTACATGGACATCTCGCGCCACCCGCTGGCCGACGCCTCGCTCGACGCGATCCGCGAGTACCCGTTTCCTAAGGGCGACGACCCCGGCCGGTTCGAGGGCCTGCGGGATCGGGCACTGGCGCTGCGACTCGAAACGCCCTACGCCGTCGTAAGCGGCATTTCGGGCGTGGTGTACGAGACGTGCTGGTACCTTCGCGGGCTGGAGCGGTGGTTCATGGACATGCTCGCCGAGCCGGCCGTCTGCGAGACGCTTTTGGACCGGACGCTGGGCTTCTGGCTCGACTGGTTCCGCGTTTTCCTGGACGAGGTGGGCGACCTGGTCGACGTCATCATGATCGGCGACGACCTGGCCGGGCAGAACGGCCCGCTGTTCCGGCCGGATTTCTACCGCCGCGTGGTCAAACCGCGACACAAGCGGCTCGTCGAGTACATTCGCTCGCGGACGGCGGCCCGGGTGTGGTACCACACGTGCGGCGCGTGTACGGAGTACATTCCCGACTTGCTGGACAACGGCGTGCAGATCCTGAACCCGGTGCAGATCAGCGCCCGGGGGATGGACCCGGCGACGTTGAAGGCCCGATTCGGGCGGGAGTTGGTCTTCTGGGGCGGGGCGATCGACGCGCAGCACGTCCTGCCCACCGCTTCACCGGAAGAGGTCCGCGAGCACGTCCGGCGGAACCTCGAAATCTGGAAGCCCGGCGGCGGCTACGTCTTCAACAAC
>JAPLNP010000297.1 GCA_026401055.1 Planctomycetia bacterium | reverse complement strand
AGCGCCGTCAACTCGCCGTGGGCCCCGGCGGCCGGCTGGAGCGAAACGCCGCCGAGGCCGGCGATCTCGGCGAGCATCTCCTGGGCGTGGTAGAGCAGTTCGAGCATCCCCTGGATCGATTCGTCGGGCTGATACGGGTGCAAACCCGACCACGACGGCAACGCGACAATCCGCTCGTTCCGCTTGGGGTTGTACTTCATCGTACACGAGCCGAGCGGGTAGAAATGGGTGTCGACCGACATGTTCCGCGTCGAGAGGTTGACGAAGTGCCGCGTCAGGTCGGGCTCGGTCAGCTCGGGCAGCGGCGGCGGCCCCGCGGCCACGGCGCCGGCCGGCAGCAGTTCTTCGACGGGGCGGACCGGCACGTCGCATTCCGGCCACCGCACCGCCCGGCACCCCGGCTTGGACATCTCGAACAACAATTGCGTCGATTGATGATTTTGCATGGACGGAAGTTCTTACTCAACGAGTGCCGCCAATTGATCGATCTCGGCTTTCGTGCGTTTCTCGGTGACGGCCACCAGCAGGCAATCGGCCATCTCGGGGTACCAGCGCCCCAGCGGGATGCCGGCGAAGATGCCCTCGCGGCGAGCACGTTCGAGCAGCGAGTCCACGCGGCCGTCGGCGACGCGCAGCGCCATTTCGTTGAAAAACGGCCGGTCGAACGCCCGGGCGAGCCGCCCCGTGGCGGTGAGCCGCTCGGCCGCGTAGTGGGCCTTTTGCAGGCACAACTCGGCCACTTCTCGCAGGCCCCGGGGTCCCAGCGTCGCCAGATACACCGCCGCGCGGAGGGCGTAGAGGCCCTGGTTCGTGCAGATGTTGCTCGTGGCCTTCTCGCGTCGGATGTGCTGCTCGCGGGTCTGGAGCGTCAGGACCCAGCAGCGCCGCCCGCGGCGGTCGAGCGTCTGTCCGACCAATCGGCCGGGCATGCGGCGGTGGAACTCCTCGCGGCAGGCGAGGATGCCCAGGTAGGGGCCGCCGTAGGCCATGGGGTTGCCCAGCGGCTGTCCCTCGGCCACGACGATGTCCGCGTGGTAGTCTCCCGGCCGCGCGAGGAGCCCCAAGCTGATCGGGTTGACTGCCACGATCAACAGCGCGCCGGCCCGGTGGGTGATCTCGGCCAGCGTCTCGACGTCCTCCAGGCAGCCGAAGAAGTTGGGGTGCTCGACGAGCACGCAGGCCGTCCGGTCGTCCACGGCGGCTTCGAGCGCTTCGGGCGAGACGGTTCCCTCGGGCGTGCCGACGGTCACCAGTTTGGCGCCGAGATTCACGAGGTACGTGGCCACGGTCTGGCGATACTCGGGATGGACGCTCGCGGCGGCGACCACGCGGCCGGAGCGCCGCGTCGCGCCCAGGGCCATCAACACGGCCTCGACCGCCGCGCTGCCGCCGTCGTAAAGACTGGCATTGGACACGTCCATGCCGGTCAGTTGCGCGATGAGCGTCTGATACTCGAAGATCGCCTGCAAGGTGCCCTGGCTTGCCTCGGCCTGGTAGGGCGTGTAGGCCGTGTAGAACTCGCCCCGGGCACTAACCACGTCGACCACGGCGGGGATGAAGTGATCGTAGCTGCCGCCGCCGAGGAAACAGACCGATTCCGACGCCGCCGTCGAACGCTCGGCCAGCCGGCGCATGTGGGCCGCCAATTCCATTTCGCCCATCGCCGGCGGCAGATCCAGGTCCCGGTCGAGCCGCAACTCGGCCGGGATCATCGAAAAAAGTTCGTCGATCGACTTCGCGCCGATCGCCTCGAGCATTGCCTTTTGGTCTTCAGGGGTATTGGGGATGTACGGCATGGGGGGATGTTCTTCCGTTACTCAGACTGCCAACCATCGCACGCAAGATTATCATCAACCGCTCTGGCGAGCAACAGGAGCCGGCCGGAGGTCATCAGGCGTTCAGCAAGATGCCGTGCAAACGGCGTGGAGCGGCGTCCCCGAGCCTCCCGATGGGGCTCGCCGCGCTCGATCCGCCCACCAAGAGCCGGCGCCGTCAACCGGCCTTCTTCAGCGGCGCGGCGCCCATGTCGTAGTCGAGCGAGTACGTCGCCTTCAGATACTTCTTCTCTTCTTTGAGCGTGGGGGAGAATGCCTCGACGTGAATCCGGTTTTCGCCGGGCACGAAACGCAACGTCCCCAGCAAGCCGTCGCCGCCGTTGGGCAGCGACTGGTAGTCGGTCAGCATCTCGTAGACGATCGCGCCCGCGTCGTTGCGGGCCATCTGGAGCGAAACCGCGCCAATGTGGCCACTAAGGACCATGAACACGCCGGGATGCTTGCGGACGAGCTTCTCCCAGATCCGTTTGCCGGCCGGGGTCCGCCCTTGGGGGTTGGTGTAGCTGTGCGTGGCGGAGGCGCGGCTGCGTCGGGATGCAAATCCTTTCGCCCCGATTTTGGAAACGGCAGCCTGCCATAAACTGCCATTCCAGGTGCGTTTGTTGCGTTTAGCCCCTAGAAAAAGCACTAGCTTCGTACAAGTCGA
>JAPLNP010000597.1 GCA_026401055.1 Planctomycetia bacterium | reverse complement strand
AGCGGCGAAGCGGTTTGGCACCTCGATGTCGGCTCATCACATCCTGGGGGTGGAGAAGCTCCCAAGGGTTTGGCTGTTCGCCAATGAAAGTGGTACGTGAGCTGGGTTCAGACCGTCGTGAGACAGGTCGGTCCCTATCTGGTGTGGGCGCACGAAACTTGAGGAGATTCTTCTTTAGTACGAGAGGATTTAGAAGGACGTAGCTCTGGTGTTCCAGTTGTCGCGCTAGCGGCACGGCTGGGTAGCTATCTACGGATCGGATAAACGCTGAAAGCATATAAGCGTGAAGCCCGCTCCAAGATGAGGTTTCGTAAGGACCAAAAGTCCGAAAGTCCCCTGGAAGACGACCAGGTCGATAGGCCGGATGTGTAAGCGCGGTAACGCGTTCAGCTAACCGGTACTAAAGGACGAATGCTTGGCCGCATGTATCCAATGCTCCCAAGGCCCTCGGTCCCGTCCCCAAAAGACGAGTCCGCAAAAGAAGACCACCGCTTGAATCACAACCGGCGGGCAGGCGCCTCGAAACGCCGCCCGCCACTTTCCGGTGACCATATCTGAAAGGCCACACCCGTTCCCATCCCGAACACGGTAGTTAAGCTTTCAGAGCCGATGGTAGTACCAAAAGTGCGAGAGTAGGTGTCGCCGGATCTTCATCAATAAGCCCCTCGGGACCAACGTCCCGAGGGGCCTTTTTCGTGGAGCTTCCACGCAGTCATCGAGTCCTCCCCGTAACCGCCCCCTCAATCGGGCAACGGGAAAACGTGGGAGTCGCGGATCGCGCCCAGCCATGCGTAGATCTGCCGATCCACCTCGTCGCCAAGAAAACGGACCGAACCGTCGACCAAACCGAAATGGACGCCGCCGGGGTGCTCGCTGCCGGCCGATTCGAAATAACCGTTGTTCAGTCCGCCCGGCTGGCCCTTGTCGCCGCCTTCGCCGGCCTTGGCCGTGACGAACAGCGTCGCCGCGCCGCCAACGGCCCAGCCGTTGAGACTATGCCCACAACCCACGGTGGCGCTGCATTCGTTGCGATACCCGTTGGCGCGACCCAGGCAGCCGCCGTAATCGTTCCCCCCGCCCAGTAGTCCGGGCAGCATCCTGGCCAAGTCGGCTCCTCGCACGCTGCTTCGCCGGCTCGGGCAATAGTACGTGGGAATATCCGTGCCGGCCACCTCGCGATTGGCCGGCGCGGTGGCGTGGAAGTCCCAGCGATCGAACAGCCGCGTCTCCTCGATGTAGGGCAGAATCGCCAGCATCCAACTGGTGCCCTGCGGGCCGTCGCGGGCCTCGATCCACGCGCTATAGTCGCGCGATCCCGGATAAGCCGGCACCACGACGCAGCCAGACGGCAGGACGCGGCGGGCCACGACGTACTGGTGCAGCGCCAGGCCGATCTGTTTGAGATGATCGGCGTACGTGATGCGTCGCGCCGCCTCGCGAGCCGCCTGCACCGCCGGCAACAACACGGAATTGTTACGATGCGGATGCAAGCTATGCGTCCGTGACGGTCAATACACTTGGAGAATGCAAAGAAGCGCTGGGTGGCTCGGCGGGGCATAGTGCCTTATGGGCTCTCGTCTGTCTGATTGGTCGGTGGTTGGGAATATCCGATTGAGACGCAACAGCGAATCTTGTCCGAGTGGTCGGAAGCCAAAGCGCGCCGAGCCCACAACCAGCGAGAGCGTTCGATGAGCACGACAACGGCACGACCGAAAGCGCGAATCCCGGCAGACCTCAAGCCGGAACACGTAACGGCGATCGTGGACAGCCGAGAGCAAACGCCCCTCGACCTGGCACCGCTCAAGAGTGTGGCCGGGACACTGAGCACGGGTGATTACTCCGTCGTCGGCTTGGAGCACGTCGTCGCGATCGAGCGGAAGTCCCTCGCCGACCTGCTGGGGTGCGTCGCCGGGGAGCGGGACCGATTCGAGCGGGAGGTGCAACGGTTACTCGCCTACCCGGTCCGGGCGCTGATGGTCGAAACCTCGTGGCCGGAAATCGAGGCCGGCGGCTGGCGTTCCAAGGTGACGCCTGCGGCGGCGATGGGGAGTCTGCTGGGGTGGATCGGGCAAGGGCTGCCGGTCATCCTGGCCGGCGACCACGAACGGGCCGGGCGGTGCGTGTCGCGGCTGTTGTTCATTGCAGCCCGGCGCCGGTGGCGGGAAAACCGGGCCATGGTGAGGGGGTGAGGGTATGGCGATGCGTTCCAAGCGTTCCAAACCCGACTGGCCCCCGCCGTGGGCGCGCCTCCCTGACAGTCTCGACGCGATCGAGGCCGGCTCCCTCACGCCGTTAAATCTGTTCGACAAGGATCTCGATCATTCGCGCAAAAGCCGGCTTCGGCGGCTGTTCGGCTTGGACCCGAAACCACGGGACCGAAAAATCGGGCGGGAGGGGGCTTGACCAATAATCAAGGTGTTGCTAGGATACAGCCGATGACAAAGAAGCAAACGAGATTGACGGACGAGTTGCGGGCGGCAATCGTTGGCAGCGGGAAGAGCCTTGGGCAGATTGCCCGGGAGAGCACGATCGACCTTGCCACCATTTCGCGCTTCATGCACAAGCGGGGTGGCCTGAGTATGGACGGTTTGGACCTGATCGCGGCGTGTCTCGGGGTGAGCCTGACCAGGGCGACGAAGCCCCGAAAGAAGAAAGGGTGAAAACATGGCAAGCATTTCCACGGATCGCAACGGCAACCGGCGAGTCTTCTTCTCGGGTCCGAACCGCAGACGCCGGATCATCTACTTGGGCCAAGTCCCGATGAAGACGGCCCGGACGATCAAGTCGCACGTCGAGAATCTGGCGGCCGCGATGCTAGGGCGACACGCCCCGGATCCCGATACCGCAAAGTGGGCTGGGGAGATCGAGGACGTGCTGTATGGCAAGCTGGTCCGGGTGGGACTGGTGCCCGAGCGGGAATCTGCGACTGGTGCCGGGCCGGAGGACATCACCCTCGGCGTCTATTTGGAACAGTACCTCAGCGGCCGGACCGACATCAAATCGAGCACGCGATGCAACCTGGAACAGGTGCGCCGGAATCTCGTGGACTACTTCGGCTTCGATCGGCGGCTGGCGACCATCACGCCCGGCGATGCCGACGAATTCCGGATCAACCTGATGGGCAAGCTGGGCGAGAACACCGTGCGCCGGAACTGCGGCCGGGCCAAGCAGTTTTTTCGCGCGGCGGTCCGCAAGCGGCTGATCCAGGAGAACCCCTTCGCAGATATGAAGGGCTGCGCGGTGAAGGCTACCACGGACCGGTTCTACTACGTGACCCGGGAGGAAGCCGACAAGGTGCTGGCGGCGTGTCCGGACGCCCAATGGAGGCTCTTGTTCGCCTCACTGAGCCGTTTTGGCGGCTTGCGTTGCCCCTCGGAGCATCTTGCCCTTCGATGGGGGGATGTCGATTGGGAGCGGAACCGGATCACAGTGCACTCGCCGAAGACGGAGCATCACGAGGGGCGGGAGAGCCGTCAGATTCCCATTTTCAGTGAACTGCGGCCGTATTTGGAGGTCGTTTGGGAGCAAGCCGAGCCGGGCACCGAGTACATCGTCACCCGTTATCGGTCGGGCAACGCCAACCTCCGAACGCAGTTGGAGCGGATCATCCGGCGGGCGGGGCTGGAGCCGTGGGTCAAGCCATTTCAAAACCTGCGATCGACTCGCGAAACGGAGTTGGCCAAGGAACACCCCATGCATGTGGTGTGCTCGTGGATCGGCAACTCGTCGACCGTGGCCGCGAGACATTACCTCCAGGTGCGCGACGAGGATTTCGACCGTGCGGCGATGCGCGACGCAGAATCCGACGCGGCAACCACAGGGCGATTCCGGCACATTCGGGCAAGAAACGACACAAGCCCATGAGTGCCACGGGCTTGTGCCACAGACTGCGGACGTTTGCCGGGATGTACAAACGTCCATGGCTCCCCGAACGCAACTCTCTTCGTAACAACTCTCTTTTTGGCGATTGTCACAAGCGGTTGCTGGGCAAGCACTTGCTGATTTCGAGTCTCGTTCGGTTGCCCTCTGCACGATACCAACCAGTAGCGAAATCACATGAAGCAGCTTAACAGCCAAAGCGGCAAGGCTGTTAACCCAGAGCGCGCTTTGCGTGGGCGTTCGAAACCGTGATTGGCGGGTTAACGCAATCCGCCACCCGAATTCTCGGCGTCTCTCGGCCTGATCGCCTCGCGCAAGCGACACAACCTCGACCCCCGTGACGTACTCACCCGCCTGCCGCCAATCCCGCTACCCTGGCCGCCAACCACCACCGACAGCCAACCTGACCCGCCCTTCGACCCCCGTCAGCACCTGCTCGTCGGGCGGGATTCCCACGAACCCCAACAATTCCTGCAAGCCGGACTCGGTGTTGAGCGCTTCGTAGGTGTCGAAAAGGCGGATGTGGTCGGGATAGCACTCGATTAGCTCTCCTACCCGCTCGTAATACTCGTCCCAGTAGCGGCGGATGCCCTCTTCCCGATTCTGAGTGTCGTACTGGGGATAAGTTCGGGTGCGAACAAAATCGTGGTGCCAGCCCGGCGCGGGCTGCCTGGCCCAGTGGTTCGTCGGCAAGGGCATCGTTTGGTCGAGCCACTGACAGAAGCTCACGACGACTTCTTCCCGTGGGCGTTTCAAGCACACAACGCGGAGGTCCGGCTCCGCCGCGATGGCGTGTTCGAGGTAGGGCAAGTAGTAGGAGGCGCAGTCGCCCAACCGTCGCGCCTCGCCGTGAAGCCGGAACCGGGCAAACCGTTCCCGGATCACCCGCGGGCCGTCCGTGTGCCTCCAGGGCAACAACGGCGGCTCATCAAAGGAGCATACAGCATCCGTCTGCTGGTTGAGCACCTTCGCCAGCGACGCCGCTCCGCACCGTCCGGTGCCGATGCCGAGAATGATGGATTGGTTCATGGGATGAGTGGACCTTGCGTCAGACAGTTGCCACCTTGAATGACGACATTGGTCCTATTGTCTCGACCCTGCGGTCACTAACTGCCGTCCTTCCCACGCCGCCGCTGTTTGCGTAAAATGACCGTATGCACCCGCGAGTTCCGCATGACGATCCGATCCGCCGTGTCCGAAAGCGAGTCCTTATAATGCGCTAATGGTTCTTTTGTTCGGCGGCGCATTCTGCACGGCACTAGTTATAATGGTCGGGAGTTTTCGGGCGCGTGACTTGTTGTTCTTGCGTCTGATCGATGAGGAGTACACACGCCATCCGTTTTACGGAACCCGACGGCTGGTTGACTGGCTTGGCACGCGGGGGCACGAGGTTGGGCGCGATCGCGTGCGAAGCCTGATGCAACAATTGGG
>JAPLNP010000243.1 GCA_026401055.1 Planctomycetia bacterium | reverse complement strand
CCGGTGCGAGGACCACGTGGCCGACACGATTCTGGCCGGCGGGACCTTATGTGACCAGGATGTCGTCGAGCAAGTGATCCGTGAGTCGGCCGAGCGGGTTGGGGAACTGATCGCCTGGGGAACCAATTTCGACCGCCAAGGGGTCCGCTTGGCCCTGGGTCGCGAGGGCGGCCACGGCCGGAACCGGATCGCCCACGCCCAGGGCGACGCCACCGGCAAGGAGATCATGCGAGCGGTCGACAATCGGGCAGTGCAGACGCCCAACGTCGAAATCTGGGACAACACGTTCACGCTCGACTTGCTGACCCACCAAGACGCCTGCCGCGGCGCGCTGGTCTGGAACCCCCGGCACGGCAAGACGCTCGTCTGGGCGAAGCAGACCATCCTTGCCACGGGCGGAGCGGGACAAATCTATCGCGAGACGACCAATCCCGACGTGGCCACCGGCGACGGGCTGGCCCTGGCCTATCGCGCCGGGGCCGAGCTGCGCGGCATGGAATTCATGCAGTTCCATCCCACCGTGCTGTACATCGCCGGCAGCAGCCGGCACCTGATCACCGAGGCGATGCGCGGCGAAGGCGGCCGTCTGGTCGACCGCAACGGCCTCCGCTTCATGCCCGAGTACGACGACCGCACCGAACTGGCCCCCCGCGACGTCGTGAGCTGGGCTATCGTCAGCCAGATGGAAAAGACGAAGCACCCGAACGTCTACCTGGACATGACCCACCTCGATCCGGCGAAGGTACTCGGGCGATTTCCAGGCATTGCGGCGGTCTGTCGCGATTTCGACCTGGACATCACCCGCGACCGCATTCCGGTCCGCCCCGGGGCCCACTACATGGTCGGCGGAGTGACGGTCGACCGCGAGGGCCGCACGACTCTGCCCGGGCTCTGGGCGGCGGGCGAAGTGGCCTCGACCGGCTTGCACGGGGCGAACCGGCTGGCCTCGAACAGCCTGCTCGAGGCGATGGTCTTCGGCGTCCATGCCGGCGAAGGCGCCGCGGCGGCCGCCGCCGAGTTGGACGACTCGTATCGCGCGGTGCCCTTGGATAATCCCGCCGTCGAGCCCGGCAGCGAGCCCTTGGACCTGGCCGACATCCGCAACTCGCTCAAGAGCCTCATGTGGCGCAACGCCGGGGTTCGCCGCGACCGCGACGGCTTGCAGGAGGCTCTGGAAAACATCGGCCACTGGTGCCGGTACGTGCTGCCGCGACAGTTTTCCGACCCAACCGGCTGGGAACTGCAAAACATGCTCACCGCCGGCCGTCTTGTGATCGAAGCCGCGTTGGCCCGGGAGGAAACCCGCGGCTGCCACATCCGCAACGACTTCCCCACCCGCGACGACGAGCATTGGAACCGCTACGCGACGTTTCGCCGGGGGGAGTAGGGTCTCGGTGCGCGCGAGCACACACCCTTACTGAACTAGCCGATCGAGCACCGCCCGCCATTGTTCCGCGAGGCCGAGCTGCCGCGTCCAGTGGTCGATGTAGTTCTTGTCAATCTCGTCGCCGCTCACCTGTAGCATGGCGGCGATATCACGGAGGTGCTTTTCCGAGCCGCCTTCGCGGTAGTACCACAGCTTGCCAACGATCACGTCCTCCGGCGCCGCCGTGTAGCCGGGCCGACCCGGCAGGATCTGCTCCCGGCGACGACGGTCGATCTGGCTGCGCCCCCACGCATCCCGCCGGGCAATCATGAAATCGATCTTGTTGCCTGACGCCGGATGGATCACGTTGAACTGGCGGCCCCCGGCGACCGCCTCGCGCGCGGCCTTCTCGCTGACGTAGTAGTCTGGGGCAGGGAAGGCATCGCAGAGTCGCGCGACCTGTTCCGGCCGAAGGTCCACGACGACGTCGATGTCGTGCGTCAATCGCGGCTCGCCGTAGACGCCGCTGGCCAGAGAACCCACAAGCAGATACGTGATCCCCTGTTCTTCCAGGATATCCACAACGCGGCGGAGCAGCTCATTCTGTTCCACGGCTCATCCTCCGGGCGATCTCTTGCATGACGGTCTGATCGTCCCACTCGGGGTGCCGCGTGCGAAGGTGCCCTTCGAGCCTCAGTCGCATGGTGCGATTGGCGGCGAAGATCATGGCGACCCGCTCGACCGGCGTCTTTCGACGCAGCACCTCCACGACCGCCTCATCGAGGAGTTCGATCGACGGGCGGGTCTTCGGGGCAAGAGGATTGGTGGCGGACATGGCGTCTGGCGTCGGACATGAAGGCTGACAACGGGCCCTCGTTCCCATGGGGACTTACGTTAACGCCGGACCCGCAACCTGTCAAGGTTCGCACATGCGCGGCGAAAACGTATCCCGCCATGAAACGAGTCTAGCCCAAGTTACGCTGTTGTACGCTGATTCTACCCGATCTTGGCCTCGGACGAAACGTAAGTCCAATAACATCGGTCGATTCTTGGCGGAACGCCGATGTAGGGTGCGCGATCGCGGCGTGTTGTGCAAGCGACCAAGCGGGTCTACAATGGCGAGGTGCCCAACCCGGCCGTGAGTGAACAAGGCCGGAGACCTCTTGCTCGCCCCATAAGGACCCTGCCCATGAACAAGCCCACGAGACTCACCCTGATTCGCCTTGCGGTCGTGCTCCTGCTGGCCGTGCCGGCGACGTTGCACGCCCAGGCGCCGGCCGAATCGAAGGCCGACGCCAAGACCAAGGCCCCGGCCAAGGCCGAGAAGAAGGCGCCCGCGCGGCCCGAGCCCGCGCTTGCCAACGTCCCCTATGGCGAGCACGAGCGGCAGGTGCTCGATTTCTACAAGGCCGAGTCCTCGCGGCCCACGCCGCTGGTGTTCACTATTCATGGCGGCGGCTGGGTCAACGGCGACAAGGCTGGCGCCGGCGATGTCGAGAAGTACCTTGCGGCGGGGATCTCCGTCGCCGCGATCAACTACCGGTTCACGACGCAAGCCCAGACCGCCGGCGTGAAGCCGCCCGTCGAGTGGCCGTTGCGCGACGCCGCCCGGGCGCTGCAGTTCGTCCGGTCGAAGGCCGGCGAGTGGAACCTCGACCGACAGCGGATCGGCGCGACGGGCGGATCGGCGGGCGCGTGTTCGAGCCTGTGGTTGGCCTTGCACGACGATCTTGCGGATCCCAAGAGCGACGATCCCGTGGCGCGGGAGTCAACGAGGCTGTGGTGCGCCGCCGTGGTGGGCGCGCAGACGACGCTCGATCCGCAACAGATGAAGGAGTGGACGCCCAACAGCCGCTACGGCGGCCACGCCTTCGGCTTCATGCCCGACCCGAAGGATGCCAAAACGCGCGACTCGCAGTTCTCGCGGTTCCTGGCGGGCCGGGAGGAGGTTCTGCCGTGGATCAAGGAATACTCGCCTTACGAACACGTCACGGCCGACGACCCGCCGATTTACATGATCTACTCCTGGCCGCCGGCGTTGGGCCAGGAGGAGAAGGACCCGACGCACACGGCCAACTTCGGCGTGAAGCTCGAGGAGAAACTACGCGCCGCGGGCGTCGAATGTGAACTCGTCTATCCCGGCGCGCCGGACGTGAAGCATCCGACGGCACGCGACTATCTGATCGACAAACTGAAGGCGCCCGCGCGGAAATGAGCCGGCCGCGGTCTCGGCGGGCGTGTCGTTCGCCGCTACGGCCGCTGGGCGGTCATGGTCGTGGCGGCTTCGACGACCTCGGGCACCGCGATGGGCGGGGCCGAAAGACGCCGGCGGCGGACCGGCGCCACGCGGCGGCGGCGGCGAGGTTGCTCGCGTCGGCCGGCCGTCGCGTAGAATACTCCGGCGACGGCAAGCGCGCCGGCCATCGTGACGAACATCGTCGGATACGGCGGCAGTCCGAAGCCGCCGCTGTATTGGAGGATCGCGCCCGCCAGGGGCGCCCCCACCAGCACGCCCAGGTCGGACGCGGCCAGAATCAGCATGATGGCCAGCCCGCGATAGCGCTGGGGAAACGATTGGCTGCCCAGGGCGGCCAAGGGCGGGAAGACCAGGGCGTGGCCGATGCCGAAGATGACGCCGGGCACGAGCAGTTGCCAGACGTTCGTGACCGGCAAGAACAGCAATAAGCCGACGATGAGTATGGCAAGGCCGAGGAAGATCACCCGCCGCAGGCCGAGGCGTTCGCACAGCCGGCTCGCGACGACCCTTGCCACGAAGGCGGTCGAGGCGTAGGCGGTGAAGAAGGTGGCCATGTGGGGGATGCCCAATTCGACGGTGAAAGGCCGCAGAAAGCTGCCCGGCACGCTCAGCGCCATGCCCAACGCCACGCTCACCAGCAGAATCATGCCGGGATTATAGCGGACCAGCACCAGGGTGACGGGCGGGCGTCGACGCCGGGCCGGGGGGAGGCTGCCTCGGGTGGCGAGGAAGGCGAAGAGCATGGCCACGATGCCCAACATGCCGGCGGCCAGGAACATCCGCTGGATCTGCTCGGCTCCGATGGTTTCCGTGCCCAGCAGGTAGTCGCCCAAAATCGCGCCGACGACCATCGCTGCGAATCCCGCGGCGCCGAGCATGCCGATCAGTTCGGCCATTCGGGTGATCGAGACTCGGCCCGAGACCCAGGTCAGCGCGGCGCCGAAAACGCCCGCAATCGACGAGGCATAGACGATTCGCAGCAGGTAGATGGCCGGACCGCTGCAACTGGTGACCCAGAGATGGGCGAAGCAACTCAGCGAGAAGGCCACCAGACAGATCAGCCAGACTCGCCGGGCGCCGTGGCTGTCGATCGCCCAGCCCAACAGCAGCCGCATCGACAGGCTGCCGACCATGCCCACCCCGACGATCCAGCCGAGGTGGAATTCGGTGCCGTCCAGGTAGGTGATCAGGTCGGCGTAGCGATACAAAAGCGCGACGGCGGTGGCCACCAGCAGGTTGGCGGTGAAGGCCAGCCAGAACGGTCGGCCGTAGGTGTCAGCCGGCGGTTCGGGAGGGTCCGGGCAGAGGCGGGGCGGGTGGTGGCG
>JAPLNP010000190.1 GCA_026401055.1 Planctomycetia bacterium | reverse complement strand
CGGGTGTTTCGATCTATTCGCCCCACGTGCCGTTGAAAGGGAAGTACAGGACGATCCATGTAATGCGACGGTCCCAGGCTTCAGATTCCAGCTTCACTCCGTGGTGTCCCTTGCGGAGCATCGGAACACGTTCGGTCGTGTCGGCGTGGAACTCCATCGGCTCCAACAGGTGGTAATCGCTCTCGATGCCCGGCCGGCGGACGTAACGGTGCAACTCGGCGTAGCCCACGGTGAACTTGCCGGCGTGCGGGCCGCCGTTGCCGGGCGTGATCGAACTCCAATCCGTAAGCTTTGTCGACCGGAGGTCGGGCATCGTCGTTCCGTCGGGCAGCGCCCGGCCGTCGTGACACGCCACGCAGTGCTTGTCGATCACCGGCTGAACCTCGCGGGCGTAGCTGAAGCCCCGCATCGGGCCGCGCCAGGGCTTGATGTCCTCCGCCGGGCGGTTCAAGGCGATTGTCGTGATCCGCGGCGGAGCCGAGTTCTGCGGCGAGCCGTCCTCGTTGACCGGCACGGTGCCCACCACGCGCTTGATGTCCCACGGCCCGTCCATCCCGACCACGCCCAAGAGTCCGCCCATCTCCTGGTATGCAAAGTGATACGTGAAAATGCGAAGCGACTTGATCGTGCCGCGGGGGACGCCCTTGAGGCCGTCGCCGACGTAGATGTCGGGCAGATAGACCGTGGCGTCCTTGCGGGCGAGGTCAACCTTGTCGGGGAGGGAGGGCGGCCGGGGCGTCGCGCGCAGCGGGAGCGGCTCGAACAGGGCGTGGCCGGGCAGTTCCTTCAAGAGCACCATGTTGTCGAACGTGTCGACCAGGTAGATGCCCCAGAGCGACTGCGGTCCCGGCGAGCACGCGACGAGGAAGTGCTTCTCGCTCAGTGGATACGGGTGCAGGAACTTGGGCCAACTGTTCAGTGTCAGCCCGTCGCTGATGATCGCCTCGACCTTCTTCCCGTAGCCGGGGATTCGCTGGACCGCGCCGGCGGCCTCGCGGCGTCCCTTGGCCGGGTCGAAGATAACGAGTTCGCCCATCCGCGGACGGTCGTGGTGCCCGCCGATCACGCCCACCACTTTCGTCGGATGGCCGGGGATGGGCCGGGCGAAAAAGGTCGCATTGGGCCAGTAGGAATTGCTGCCGTAGTACTCCATCTGTTCCGTGCCGTCGGGATTCATGTGGAACAAGAACCGCGTGTTCGAGTGCGGCGTGTCCGCGTATTCCCACCGCTGGTACATGACCCGTCCGTTGTTGAGCACCACCGGGCACCAGTCGTGCTCCTGGTCGAAACAAAGCTGGCGGATGTTGCGGCCGTCGGCGTCCATGATGTACAGCACCGCCACGTGCGAACTGCCGTACACGCACGGCACGCCGACGAAATACGCGGTCGACGTGAACAGGATTCTTCCGTCGGGCAAATAGCAGGCGTCGTAGGAGTCGACGTCCGGCTGCTCGCCGGTCAGTTGCCGCAAGCCCTTGCCGTCGACGCCGATCTCGAATATCTGCCAACGGCCCTTGTCGTCGCGCATCGAGAAGAGCATCCGGTTGGCGTCGAAGTGCAAGTCCACGTCGCCGACGAACCGCTTGTCGGGCTCGAAGAGCGTCGTGAGCTCGCCGTCCTTCCACGGCGAGGAAAGCACGGCGACCCGATCGTGAAAACCCTCGCGGGGCAGGCACGAGTTGCTCTGCCAGTTCTGCGGCAGCCCGAGCGAAGGCGAGTTCGACTTCCGGACCACCACCAGTAGCTTGTCGAAGTCCAACAGCGGGTTGGCCAACAGGGCCTCGCGGCGGAGGACCACCAGGGCGTCGGTCACGCCTTTGCGCCGGGCTTCGAGGTCGGGGATTTGCCGGGCCTCGCGCTCCAGACGCTCGGACTCGCCCTGCAAGGCGTCCAATCTCTTCAGAAAGTCCGGCCCGCCGGGATATTGCGGCCCGAACGTGTCAACGAGGTCCTGGATTGCCAAGCGAAGGGCGGGGATCTTGACGTCCGTGTATTGGGTTCCCAACTCGGCGGGAACGAGCGGGGGACTTTCGAGCGTCCTCGCCTTGGGACGCTCGAGCTTCCAGTCCTTCGCAAAGGGCACGGACGAGTCTAGCCGCAGGCTGACCACGTGCGGGAAGCTGCCGTCGCGCTGGAGCTTGAGCGTGTGTTTGCCCGCGGCGATCGCCACGGTGCAGGACGCTTCCCATTGCGCGGAGCTGGTGTTCCAACTGCCCGTGGCCGTTCGGCAGCACGCGCCGAGGCTCTTGTCGTCGAGCGAGATTTCCACCGGTCGTGGTTCCTGGGCGGCGTAGCGGACGTGGATCGTGTACGTGGCGGCGACGGGAAAGTCGATGTCGTAGACGGCCGCCACGGGCGAGACGCCGCCGTAGGCGATCATCGGCCCGGCGTCGGCCCACTCCTTCGTGAACGTTTTCGCGTTTCCGCGGTCGAAGGCGTAGGCGGGAATCAAAAAGGAGCCGGCCGCGTCGACCGCCTTGACCGCGGCGGGTTCGGCTCGAAGGGTGGCGGCGCATAGGCAGTACCCCGTGATAACCGTCGCCGTTGCCGCAACGAGCCCCGTCTTACGCAATGATGTCGTCATGGATCCGGATCCTCTTGATCTCGCGTTGGTGAGCAGCTCAGCCTATCGAAGAACAACGACCCGCTCCCGGTCGGCGTCAAGCAGGCAGGCTTCGCCGCCGCCGGGGAGCATGCCTACTTGAAACAGTCCTGTTCGGGTCCCTCTTTCATTGGGAGATCACTCTTGCCGATATTGCATTCTTCACAGAGCGTTTGAAGATTCTCCAACGTGGTTGTGCCACTCTTGCTCCACGGATGGATATGATCGACATGGAGTGTCACACCTCTATTCATGGCGGGACTTCTACCGCAGACTGTACACCTGAAATCATCTCTTCGCATCACCAGGAATCTCAGTCGCCATGAGATGGAACGAGAAGTCCGGCCTGGTATGCGTTGCTGATCCTTTGATTGCTCTGGTTCTTCTTCACTAGGTTCGATGTATTGTCTTCCGCCCGCACGCGTCTCAGATTCGTCATTCACGAAGGCAACGAATGATTCGAGAGCGCCTCTCCATGATCCGAAACGACACACATAGGCCCCAACCGAGTACTTTGAGAAGGGCTTTCGCATTTCCGAGTAGGTGGGCTGACGGCCCAAACGTACCCAAACAGCCTCTAGGTTTTCAAAGTAATCCTGTTCGGTAACGTGAAGTGTTCGCGTCCTTTCAAGACCTGCCGCCGCAATCGCCGCAAACCAGCTCCCGAAATGGCGCAGTAAAGGTTTCGGGCTGTATTTGCCATGGGCGCTGTATTCACGCTGTGTGACGGAGCTCTTTCCGAGTTTGCGTGCCACATTTCCAAGATCTGCAATGCAGTCTTCTGCAGATACGCTCAAGAGCCGGCTGGGACAAAGCCCAGCCTCTGATATGGCGTCAAACCATGATCCGCACGCTCTTCTTGCCACACCCGGATCAAATGAACCATGCTTTTCGTATTCCTGTATGGTCAGTGTGCCGTTTGAATCCTTTCCCAGTTTCGTCGCAACACGTCGAATGTCATCTACAACTTGCTGCTTTGAGATGTTGCGGTTGTAGGGTTCCAGTTTGAACTTCATTCCTAACGCCTCATTCACATGCACAAGCACGAGATCCCCCCCGCCGCAGGGCCGCGACCGCGCCAGTCCCCCTTTTCAACTCGCGTAAGGCTTTACCCGTCATTCTACATCGGTCGGTAGGTGCCGGGCATGGCGACTGCGGGTGTCGGGTAGGGGCCGAACTCGTACTTCTCCGGCCCGAGCCGCGAGGTCGAATTCATGGCCGTCTCCCAGTCGATGCCCTGGCCGCTGTAGGCCGCCTCGCGGCCGAGGATGCCGGTCATCGTGCTCTCGGCAACGGTCTGGGCCTCGTTGATCGCCTTGCCGTCGCGGATGCTGCGGATCAGGTCCTCGTGCTCCTGCCAGTAGGGGCTTTGCTGCGGCTCGCGGAATCGCCAGGCGTCGCCCTTCTTGGGCTGAATCTGGTCGCGGCAGTTGCTCGTGCCGGCGGCGCCCAGGATGCTCTCGCCGACGAGGCTTTTGCAGCCGTTGATTTGCCGGGCCTGGCTGAACATCGACACGCCGCCGGGATACTCGAACTCGACCGCGAAGTGGTCAAAAATGTTCCCGTGCTCCTTGCCGGTGCGGACCTGTCGGCCGCCGATGCCGGACACGGCCCGGATGGGGTGCGCGCCCAGAACCCAGTTCATCACGTCGAGGTTGTGTACGTGCTGTTCGACGTAGTGGTCGCCGGAGAGCCAGGTGAAGTAGTTCCAGTTGCGGATCTGCCACTGGAGGTCGTCCCATTCGGGCCGAGGCGGGATGACCCAGATTTCGCCCTCGTTCCAATAGCACTTGGCCTGGACGATCTCTCCGATGGCGCCGTCGTGGATCCGCTTGATCGTCTCCTGGTAACTTTTCGTGTGGCGGCGCTGGGTGCCGCCGACAATGCCGAGCCCTTTCTGCTTCGCAAGTTCGCCCGCCTCGATCAAAAGCTTGACACCCGGCGCGTCGACCGCCCCGGGCTTCTCCATGAAAACGTTCTTGCCCGCCTCGATGGCCGCCTTGACGTGCGCGGGCCGGAAATGGGGCGGCGTGGCCTGGATGACGTAGTTGATTTCCGGCACCGCCAGCAGTTGCTTGTGGGCGTCGAAGCCGGTGAAGCACATTTCCTTGGGGATGGCGATGTTGAGCTTGGCGAGTTGCCGCCGGCAACTATCGAGCCGGTCCTCAAACAGGTCGGCCAGCGCGACGACCTTGATGCCCTTGCGTTCAATCTTGGCGGCGTCGGCGACGTCCTCGGTGTGGTAGCCGATCGACGGATAGACGACGCGGGTCGCGGCGCCCAGCGCGTCCAACACGGCGCCGGTCCCGCGTCCGCCGCAGCCGATCAGGCCGATCTTCACTTCGACGTCCTCCGCGCCGAAGGCGGTGTGGACGAAGGGAATCTCCATCGCGGCCGCGCCGGCCATTGCCAGCGAGGAATACTTGAGAAACCGCCGGCGCGACACGTCCGGCCCGGCGTGGTGGTCCCGGCTGCTCATGGTTGATGCTCCCGTCGAAAGGATTAGTGCCGAGGATGATCCTAGCCCCCAAACCGGGCGATGTCAATCATTTGGCGGCACTCGGAGACTGTTGTGTCGAAATCGGTAGTCACGGCAGTGGCGAGAATCAACCGGCGCAGGCGACTTCTCGAGACGCAACTTGAACGGCCGGCATTTCCAGGCAACCCAACGGTCGCCGCGCGTTCAGTTCATGGCTCCAGACGACAAGAGGCGATCCATCCGGCTGGGCAAGACGCCGCAACGCATCGCGGAGACGGTCAAGCCGCGAATCGAGTCGCTGCAACCCGCGAACCCAGTTTGGCCAAATTCCGCGGCGGGCCGGATTAGAGCCGCGGCCCCGGCTGTCTCACAATCTGCGGGCCTCCAGGGAAACGGAGCTTGCCCGAGAATTTCCGATCCATGTCGTCACGGTCTGGCTGGGGGATACCCCCAAGATTGCGATGAAGCACCACCTGATGACCACGGAGTCCGACTTCTCGAAAGCGGTCGGAAAACTGGTCCAAATGTCGATGCAAAATCCGGTGCAGTTGGAGCAGAATTCCGGCGCAAAAGACGGTGCAGCAGCCTGCCGCAGCGACTCGCGGGAGGTCGCAAGAAACGACATAAGCCGTTGCAAAACAACGGCTTATGCGAGATCCTTGCAATGTCGTGCGAAGACCTGCAAAATACATTAGCGGAGAGGACAGGATTCGAACCTGCGGAGGACTTACACCCTCACGGATTTAGCAAACCCGCGCTTTCGACCACTCAGCCACCTCTCCTAAAGCCTTGAATGACAACGGGTTGCCGCCGATTTGGCAACGCCCTTGACGCCGGACAAAGCATCTTCAGTACCGATAATTGTAACACAACAAAATGGCGCAGCAAGTCCGCCGGGACCGAGAGAAAATCGGTGACTGTATAGCTCTCTGGACGGATCTCTGACGACGGCGACCACATCGTGGTCGGTATGGATACTCCTCGGCGGCGGTCGGGCGGGACCAATCGTGCTCGCTCAGCAAGAATGCAGCCGCTGGGCCACCTCGGCGACGCGGCGTCCGAGGGCCTTGGTCGCCGTCATGCCGATCTCATCGTCGGTCACCTTGCGGTCGCTCTGGTTCCAGACGACCGGTCCGAAATGGGCGGTCGGACGCGACTCGCCGACGACGATTAGTTCCTGGGAGAACAGCGCGGCCTGAACGGATTGGATGGTGAGTTCCGCGCCGCCGTTGCGCGATCCGCCGACTGCCAGGACGCCGGCCACCTTGTTCGCCAGCGAGAAGTCGTCCTTGCGGAAGGCCATCCAGCGTTCCAGAAACGCCTTGCAGAGCGAACTCATGTTGGCGAAGTAGACGGGCGTGGCGATCACGATGCCGGCAACCCGGGGATCGGCCATCTTGGGAACCAACGCCGGGAAATCGTCGACTTCGCCTTCGGCCAGCGGCACGCCCGCGGCGACCGCGCCGTTGATCTTCTTGCCGGCCAGCTCGATCAATTCGATTTCGATGTTCGCCGGATCGACCTGCCGGGCGGCCTCGAGGCAGACCTGCAATGCGGCGGCGGTCGATTGGCCCTGGCGCGGGCTGCATGCGATGCCGACGATCTTCATTGGCTTGGCCGGGGGTGCGTTGTCTTGGGCGGCAGCCGTGGAACCGGCCGGAAGCGCCGCCGTGGCCGCGGTGATGCCGGCGACGCCCAAGAAGGTTCGACGCGTCAAATCGTTGTCCATCGTGTTTCTCCCGAGGAATTCTCTGAAACAGTGAGGTCACGTTCCCGTTGATGACGCTTACGGCAGGACGACGTAGTCCGTGCTCACGGTTGCGTCGCGCTGGTCGACGACGTTGAGGAAATAGGTCAGCGGACGCTCCTTGGGCAGTTCGGCCGAGACCAGCCCTTCGCCCAGTTGGGCGTCGACGGCTTTCCATTGGCGGTCCTGCCATCGGCCGGTGTCGGTCGTGTAGTGCAGTTGGCCCTTGACGACGGGGACTTTCGCCGTGAATCGGGCGGTCGCTTTGCCGCCGGCGGTCTCGATCGGCTCGAGCACCGGCAGCGGATCGCCCGAGCGAAGAACGCTGTCGACGTAGAGGCCGATTTCCTTGGGGGCCCAACCGTCGACGTGACTGTGCGGCATTCGCGGCGTGATGCACCGATCGACCCGGCCGGGCACCAGACGCCGGGACTTCTGGTGGCTGTCCAGCGGATAAGCGGCGTCGTTCGTTCCGTTGAGGAACAGGATCGGGCAGCGGACGCCCGGCAGGTAGCGCGAGGGATCGAAGAACTTCACCCACAGGGCACGTTGCTCCGGGGTGATCTTCGAGAAGCGGCTCGTGCCGTCCATCCAGGCGCTGTTTTCGTGGAGGAATCCGCATCCGTAGACGGGGACGGCCACCTTCAGCCGATCGTCCAGCCCGGCGACGATCGAGGTGAGGTATCCACCCCAACTAATGCCGGTGATGCCGATCCGATTGGCGTCGACCTCCTTGCGCGAGGCGAGAAGTGAATGGCCGCGAATCACGGCAGCCACGGCGTGGTAGGTCCAC
>JAPLNP010000583.1 GCA_026401055.1 Planctomycetia bacterium | reverse complement strand
GACAACGACGACGCGGGCCGCAAGCATGGCCAGCAGGTCGCACGATCGCTCCAGGGGCTCGCCACGTCGGTCAAGGTGGTCGCGCTGCCGGGGCTTCCGCCCAAGGGCGACGTCTCCGACTGGTTGGACGACGGACATACGATCGACGAATTGATGGGCATCGTCGCCGCCATGGCGGAGTGGGAGCCGAAGGATGCGGCCGACGGAGCCGACGGCCGACGCATCGTCATCGGGACCGACGAGCCCCGCGTGATCGACGAGGCGGTCGAAGTGCTCGCCAGTCTGGACAACGTTTTTCAGCGCGGCGGCTGCCTTGCCCAGGTAATCGACAGCGCGGACGCACCGCGGGGCATCGCCCGGCCGAAGGAATCGCCGCATATCGCGCCGATGCGACCGGTACGAATCCGCGAGCGACTGGCCGAAGGGGCGATGTGGGTTCGCATCAACTCGCAAGGCGAGCCGGAGCGCTGTCACCCAGCGGACTGGATCGTCAAGGCGGTCGATGCTCGCGGCCAGTGGCCCAAGATCCGACGCCTGGAGGCCGTGGTCCAGTGCCCGGTACTCCGCGCCGATGGGTCGGTTCTACAAACGCCTGGATACGATCCCACCACCGGCATCGTGTTCATGCCGCAATGTGATTTTCCGATCATTCCGGAGAAGCCGAGTAAGGCCGACGCTGTTGCCGCAAGGGACGCGCTCCTGGAGGTGGTCGAGGATTTCCCGTTTGCCGCCGATCACCACTTAGCAGCGTGGGTGGCGAGCGTGTTGACACCACTGGCGCGCTACTCGATTTTTGGGCCGTCGCCGCTGTTCTTGTACGATGCCAATGTCCGCGGCTGTGGCAAGAGCCTCCTGACCGACTCCGCGTCGATTACGACGGTCGGTCGGGAAATGGCGCGAATGAGTCTTCCACGCGACGACGACGAACTGAGAAAAAGGATCACCTCGTTGGCCATGGCCGGCGAGCCGCTCATCCTGATCGACAATATCGCGGGCACATTTGGTTCCCCGAGCCTCGACGCGGCGCTGACCAGCGTCTCGTGGTCCGATCGGATTTTAGGCCAAACCGCCATGGCGGCGGGGATCCCGATGTACGCGACGTGGTACGCCACCGGCAACAACGTCATTCTGGCGGCCGACACTGCCCGTCGCGTCTGCCACGTGCGTTTGGAAAGTCCAGAGGAGATGCCAGAGGAACGCACGGGGTTCCATCATCCCGATCTATTGGCATGGGTGCGCCATGAGCGGCCACGCCTCGCGGCGGCGGCCGTGACGTTGCTGGCGGCCTACTGCGCCGCCGGGCGGCCGGACATGAAGCTGAAGCCCTGGGGCAGTTTCGAGGGCTGGTCAGATCTCGTTCGCCAAGCCGTCGTCTGGGCCGGAATGGCAGATCCCGGCGAGAGCCGGCGGGAACTGGCAAGCGTTGCTGATCGCGAGGCCGTCGCCCTTCGGCAACTCCTGGAATCATGGCACGAACTCGACCCCCACGGGCAGGGTGTCACACTCGCGGACGTGATCCGCGAACTGGCCGACCGTCCTAACGATTACGAGGCTGTCCGGGCGGCACTTTTTGAGTTGGCCCCCCCGCGCGACGGAAAGACCCTGAACCCACGAAGCATCGGCATGAAGTTTCACCACCTCCGACGGCGAGTCATCGCTGGACTGTTTTTGGATAGCAGAACCACACGTTTGGGGGCAATGTGGACTGTCGGCGGTGGCGAAAAGTGTGGGACTAACAGGACTAGCGGGACTATTTCTACCCCATACGCGCACGCGTACACGCGCACACACGCGCAAGAACGTGGACCGACCGGGAATAGTCCCGTTAGTGCCCCTAGTCCCGCAACGTGCTCCCACGCGACCGTTGACGAGCAAGACACCTTCGACGGGTTTGTCAATCTCGTGTGCCACGACTGCGGCTCGCCGCTCGGGTGCCGAGAGAAGGGGGTATCGGTATGAGAACGATTCATGACATCCAACGCGAAGCCGCACGCCTCGGCCGGCTTCACCGTCACACAGCCGGCCGGCTTGGCGGGTGGCCCGAGGTGTTGATCCTGATCGACGTGACGCTCAGCCCGGACGCGATCGAGGCAATCCACGAGGCATGGCGATCGGCCGCACTACCGGCCGGCGCGATGACCACCGCGACGAGCGGCGCCGGTAGGCTGACGACAGGGACGTACCCCCCAGGGGGAGGGGGGTCGAATCTCTAGGGCTTTCGGACGCAGTACCGGGTTGCCAGTGTCGCTTGTTCGCACGGCACCACGACAGACTTTTTTTGAGGGGTGAAAAATGAGAACGAAGCTGAAGCCGCCGGCCTACCTGAAGGGCCCCGCCCGCGCGTGGTGGTCGGCGATGGTCGACGCCTACTCGGGCTTCGACGTGGAGCCCAACGCCCGGAGCCTACTCGACGGCGCGGCGCTGCAGTTGATGCGAGCCGAGCAAGCCCGAAAGGCCATTGACCGCGACGGAGTTGCCCCGCTGGATCGGTTTGGAAAACCGAAAGAGCACCCGTCTCTGGTGACGGAGCGGGCCGCAATGAACTTGCACCGCCTGCTGTGCCGCGAAATGGGATTGCAGCCGGCGGAAACTGAAGAGACTCGTTTACCGCGACTGGCGGGGAGGTACGCAAGCTAATGGTTCAATTGAGAAAACAACGCCAACACCGGCAAGACCTGCTGACTTTGAACAGCTCGCAAGAGGCTGTTCTGCGGTACGGCCGTCCATTTTTTCACACCGGCGGCGGTTCATTCGCTTCGATCGAAGACCTCGCGGCGGCCTGGGAAATTCACGGCGAGCGGATCCTTGCCGAGTGGAAAGATTCGCACGAGGCCGGGACGCGGCCGTTCGCTATGTGGGCCGTTGAACTCGTGCCAAACTACGGTCCGCGAACCACGACGCCGCGATTCGAGGAACTCCTCCACCAGTACCCGCGAGTGTACGGCTCCGGCGGAGACTGGCACCACTTCGGGATCTTGCACACGAACACAACCCCCGCATTCCAGGAATCGGAGGCCGAATACTTGGAGCGTCACAGCCTGCTGTCCTTCGACGAGCGGGACGAACTGCGGGCACGCGAAGATGCTTGGCAGGATGGAAGTGATCCATGCGATACCTGATTTTCGCCGCGATTGCCGTGGCACTGATTGCACAATTACTACGGCCGCTGGCGCTGTTGCCGCGGCATTACCGCTCCGTGATGGAGCAAACCCCGTTTCCGAAAGGAACAACCCCATGAAACCGACAACCCTTCCGACCATCGCCCAAACCGAAGCCGCCTACGACGTGGTACAGCGGAAACAGAACGAACTGCGAAGCCGGCGGGCCGAGATTGCGCCGCTGCTGGCGTCGGCCGCGACACCGCGCACAGACACGGGGCAACAGGCAATTGCGTTGCTGGATGGGCCGGGCGACGAAGATGTTCCAGTCGTGGACCGCGCGGCGCTCGAGCACGAGGCTGAGATTTTGGATCGTGCGATCCAGGTCAACGAACAGCGCGTCTCAGAAGCGGCGCGCCAGAGCCGGTGGAGCACATCCGTGGCGCCGGCGATCAAGACCACCGAAGCCCCTTGGCTGCGGTTCTTCCTTCAGCGCGGAATCCGCGACACTCTCCGCCGAGCCAACGCCGAGCGATTCCGGCTTGAAAAACCCACCCCAACCGCGAAAGGAAAGTGACTTATGGCAACCATCACAACCGAACCCGGGCTCCGGGCAAACCCCACCAGCCGCGCCGTTGACATCGGAGTCGATCGCGACGAGCAGATCATCCGCGGCGTAATCGTCGCGGAAGAAGGGCCGTTCCGAGACGGCCGCGGCGAGTTTGACGCGGCGGGCATCCGGGCAATCCGCGACCTCATGGCGCGGGTGCCCGGCGGCCTAAAGTCCCGATTCTCGCATCCCACGCTGTTTGACGACGGCCTGGGGAAGTTCTTGGGCCGTATGCAGAGCCCACGCCTCGTGACTGTTTGGCGCGGCGGCAAGCAGGTGTCCGCCGTTCGCGCGGACCTCCACCTCTCGGACACGGCGTTTGACGCCAACCCTAACGGCAACTTGGGGGGTTACCTCCTGGACTTGGCCGAAGAGGATCCCGAAGCGCTCGGCGCAAGTCTGGTTCTCAACTCCGATCAGGAGTATCGTCTCGACGCTCGCGGCCGACGGCTCTTGGGCGACAACGGCGAACCATTCCCGCCGCTGTGGAAACCAACGAAGCTCTACAATTGCGACGTAGTTGACGAAGGGGCCGCGACCAGAGCGTTTCTCGGCTTCACGAGCACGACGTCGGCGCGGGACTTCGAGCAAATGGCGGCCCGTCTGCTGGATCAGGCGTTTCCGTTCATTGCCCCTGACGTCCTGGAGTCACGGTGCAAGGCGTGGATCGGCCGCTATCTGGATCTCCGATTCGGCGAGAAGCACGTCGGCGCCGATCGCGACCCGAAGCTCCGCCGGGAGCGGTTCTACCGCGAACACCCGGAGGCCGAACGGCTTCTCCACCCGGTGCCCCCTCCCGCGTTTCGGGCTGGAGACGAGCCGGGACTTCTGCCCGCGATCGTCGAAGGGCTCGCCGCGCCGTTTGGGCAAGTCGTGCAAGAAGCGGACGGCACGATGAGTCACTACTGCGCG
>JAPLNP010000037.1 GCA_026401055.1 Planctomycetia bacterium | reverse complement strand
TTCATGTCGGGCCGGCAGGTCGGCTCGGTCAAGCCGGGCAATTGCGTGATCCGGTCGTTGAGCTTGCGAACCTGGCTGCCGACGATCCGGTTGTTCTCGGCCAGACGCTGTAACTGGAGGTCAGCGAGGATCGCCGAGATGGGGTGCATCCGCAGCTTCGACCCGAACGCCGTGCCCTGGTACTTCCGATAGGGGCTGCTCTCGGGGAAGCTGCTCGGCAAATCGTAGTTGCCGTACGTGGTCGCCCGCTCGTAGTCCCCCTGGTCCTTATACACCCCGATCCCGCCTTCGATCGAAGGCAGGGGCTTGGAAGCCTGGAGGCTGAAACCGGCTACCCGGCCCCAGTTGCCGATGTTCGTGTCTTTCAGAGAGGCGCCGTGCGCGTGCGAGCAGTCTTCGATCACCTCGAGGCCGTGCTCCTTGGCGAAGTCGCAAATAAGGTCCATCTCGCACGGCAGCCCCCACCAATGCACCGGCATGATCGCCTTCGTCTCCTTCGTCAGCCGGCGTTTGCAGTCCTCGATGTCGATGTTGAACGTCTTGGGATCGACGTCGACGAAACGGGGAACGATGCCGAAGAACCGCGCCGGGACCAGCGGGAACCAGGTGCTGTAGCTGCTCACCAGGACCTCGCTTCCCGGCGGCAACTCCAAGGCGAAGAACGCCGAGCCCAGCGCGCTGGTCCCGTTGCAGTGCGCCTTGACGTACTTGGCGCCGAAGTGTTTCTTCCACGCTTCCTCGAACTTGGCGATGGACCCGTAGTTGGGGTCCTTCAAGAGCGTGGTGACCGCCTCGATCTCTTCCTCGCCGTATTGGGGCCACTTGCCGGCCTTGCCGAACGATTTGGTGACCGCCTTGGGACCACCGTCCAGCGCCAGTGCCTCGGGGGCCTTGTCGGCCGCCCTGGCCGTCTGCTTCCCGCCAAGGTACATGCCCGCGGCCACGACGCCGCCGGTCTTGAGGAAGTCCCGGCGGGAATTCGCGGATTTCTTTTCGTTACCGTTGGAAGTCATGTTCTTTGCTCCGGAGTGCAAAAGGGTTCAGGGTTCAGACAGCCGCACGACGCGCCGCCCCCCGCACGCAGCGCGGGGGCGTTTCTTTCTCATGGCCGACAACTGGCAACCGACAACCAGCCACCGACAACTGACAACCGACAACCGACCACTACACCTTGCCGAGCTTCTCCCGGTGTGCCCAGACCTTCTCGAACGCCTTGGCGTACTGTTCGACCAGTTCGGGCTGCTCCGAGGTGAAGTACGGCAGCGGCATCGCCCATTGGTTGGCCTTGTCCGAGCCGGGCAGCTCGGGGATGACGGGCAGATGGTGCCACCACTGGGCCTGGCTGTACAAGGGCAGCTTGTGCTGCAACGTGTAGCCGTGGTTGCTCGTGTTGACGCCCTCGGCCTGCAATGCCTTCACCGCCGCCTCGCGCGTCATGCCCGCCTTCTTCTCGTCAATAAACAGCATGTTCGACGAGTAGTAAAGCCGCTGCATGTCCGGCCGGTTGTAGGTTTGCTCCAAGAGGCCGGGCAGTTGCAGAATGCGGTCGTTGAGCGAACGCGTCTGCTTGACGCCCGCGGCGTTGCGCGGCTCGAGCACCTTGAGTTGGAGCCGGGCGAGTTGGGCGGCCATCGGGTGCATCCGCAGCTTCACGCCCAAGCCCGAACCCGCGTACTGGGCGTACTCGCCGGCGCACCTGTCGTAGTTGCCGTACGCGGTGGCGCGATCGAAGTCGTTCTTCTCCTGGTAAACGCCCATGCCGCCCTCGATCGCCGGCAAGGGCTTGCTGCCCTGGAAGCTGAACGCGCCCATCCGGCCCCACGAGCCCGTGTACTTGTCCTTGAGCTTCGCCCCGTGGGCATGGCAGGCGTCCTCCAGAACGATCAACCCCTTCTCCTTGGCCCAGTCGCAGATGTTGTCCATCTCTGAAGGCAACCCGATCCAGTGGACGGGCAAGACGGCCTTCGTGTCCTTGGTCAGCCGCTTCTTGGCGTCTTCCAGATCGAAATTGAGCGTCTGGGGATTGATGTCGACGAAGACCGGCACCAGCCCGAACAACCGCATCGGCACGATCGTCGCGAAGAACGTGTAGCTGGGCACCATGATCTCGCTGCCCGGCGGAAGGTCGAGCGCAAAAAACATCGACGTCAGCGCGGCGGTGCCGTTGCAGTGCGCCTTGCAGTGGGGCACGCCGAAATGCTTGCGCCACTCGCTCTCCAGCGCGTCGATCGGGGTGTAGCTCGGGTCGCGAACCAGTTGGACCATGGCCTCTTCTTCTTCCTTGCCGTACAAGGGCCATTGCCAGGCCTTGCCCGGCGAGGGAACCGTCACGGCCTTGGGGCCGCCGTCCAGGGCGAGCGTCTCGACCTTCGCGTCCTGAGCCCGGGACGCGGAGGCCAGCGACAGCCCGGCGGCAACCGCGCCGGTGGATTTCAGAAACGCGCGGCGCGTCGGTTTCGACGGCTTGCTACTTGCTTTGTCTTGCATCGGGAACATCTCCATCGGCTAGGGTGGATTTAGGGGAGCATGATGATCTGCAGGCACGAAATCTCCGCCGCAACGGGCGGGGTTTCGACGGGAAGTTCAAGGCAGGCCGGCGCGGCAATCGTCCATGATTCAGGTGGGACGCTCTGGGTGTCTGCCCCGATCGTCCGCCGTCCACGGCGCCTCCGGGCGGTTCGGCGCAAGGTCTCACCGCCGGAGAGACCGGAGCAGCATCCTTATAGGATGATCTCAATTGGGGGGAAGTCAATGGCTTATTGCGTCAGAGCAATTAGCTTTTTTCGCCATTTCGCATTAACAAACCCGGCGGGAACGCTGCCCCCCGGTGTCTACTGACATGAAAAATAGACAGGATCGGCAAGATAAACAAGATGAAAACGATATCTTGTGAATCCTGTAAATCCTGTCCAAGAAACAAACCGAGGGAATTACTCCGGCACGAACGAGAACTGCCAACGATTGGCGTCCTCGGGCGACTGGGTTAAGGTGGCGGTTCCCTTGAGTTTCTCGCCCGCCAAAAGCACGACTCGCCGGCGATCGGTCTGGAGCACTTCGACGTAGTCGCCGCGGTCCCATCGCGTGACGGAGCCACGCTCGCCGGAGACGGGGCCTTCGTAATCGAGATAGGCCAGCCGATGGTCGGCCAGCCTTTCGGCGGCGATGGACCCGGGGGAGTCCGGGGGCACCCGAAGCGTCCAAGTCGCCAGCACAGCGGCGGCTTCGAGCATGAAATCCCAGTGCCGCCCGTCGGGACTATCGTGTTCGAGGACCACGAATCGCGGCATGACTATCCACGCCCCCAAAACGGGGGTTCCGCCTCGCGGCTGTTCCACCGACATCTCACGACCGACAACCCTACTTCGCAAGGATTTCCGTTTCCTCATCGGCCGTTATTCCCTGCGGGACGGCGGCGCTGGTGACCTTGGCCTGGACGCGGACTTTGCCCACCTTCCGCGTGTTGACCTGGACGCGGTAGGTGAGCGGCGGCGTTTCATGGGGCCGTATCTCGGCCACCGCTTTGAAGCGGACGGTTTGGCCCTCGAAGGAAAACTCCTCCGTCGGGCCGTTGGTGCCGATTTTCATTGGCTCCATTTCCGGAGGCACGGTCACGACGAGCACCACCTGCCGATCGGACACGTTGGCGTCGTTGGTGACGCGGATTTCATACGTCACTTTCTTGCCCAGGGTCACCGGATCGCCAAAATCGGCGATGGTCACGGTGAGTCCGGCCCCCGGGGGTCCGGCCGGCGCGGCGCCGGGTGGGGTCGAGGGCGAACCACTACGGATCTCCAGGCACGCTTCGCCCTTGCCCTGGGCACCTTCGGCCGTCGTGACCGCGACGCGATTGCACGCCCGGGCGGACTCGGCCAGCGTGCGACACTGCACGCCGAATTCCTTGCTTCCGCCGACGGCCAGGGAGTCGATCGTCCAGCTCAGCTCGTTCTGACCGCGTTGGTAACCCGGGGACGCCATGATGGGTTGGAGACTTGGGTCGTACGTGTCGACCACCTTGATCCGCGTCAAGGGAACCGAGCCGGTGTTGCGTACCTGGATGACGAATTCGGGGGTCGCACCGATCGCGGCCGTCGAGGGGCCCGTCTTGCTGACGGAAATGGCCGGACCGGTCGGCGCGGGCGTGGTCGGTGCAGGCGTGGTCGGTGCCGGCGTGGTCGGTGCCGGCGTGGTCGGTGCCGGGGTGGTCGGTGCTGGCGTGGTGGGCGACGCGGCGGGCGCCACGTTGACGCATCCCTTGCCCGTCACCTGCAACCCGCCCTCGCCGGTCACCGCGACGCCGTGGCAAAGCGACCCCGATCGGGTCGCGCGGAAGGTGACGCCGATACGGGTGGATTGTCCGGGGGCCAGGTTCTCCAGGTCTTTCTCGATCGGACTAGCGGCCTCCGCGTGCTCCAAGCCCTCGCCGAAGGTGACCTTGATCAACAGCCCCGTCGCGGTCACTTGGCCGCGGTTGGTGACGACCATCTCGAAGTTGACCCGATCGCCGACCCGTGCCGTCGCCGGCCCCAGGATCTTGAGGTCCAACGTGGCGGCGCCGACAGTGGTGGTCGCGCAGTCCCGCGCGGTCAACCCGCCGGCGCCGGTCGCCTCGGCGCAACTGGTCACGCTGCCCTGGCCGCCCGCGCGCAGCCGGACTTCCATCGCCCGGGTCTGCCGGGCTTCGAGCCGCCCGATGGTCCATCGCAACTGCTGGCCGGTCTGCTCGGCCGTCGGGTTGGTGCCCAGCAGGTCAAACCCGGCGGGGATCTCGTCGGTCACGAGCACGCTGTCGGCGGGCAGGTCGCCCGAGTTGATCGCGTCGATCCGGTAAGTGACCTCGGCGCCGACGCCGACCGACGCCGGCCCGGTCTTTCGGACCTGAAGTCCCGGGGCACTCCAGGTGACCATCGTGCCGCCGTTGCCGATCGCCAGCCGCTGGGCGCACGAGCCAGCCAGCGTCGCCGGCCGGATCACCTGGATGTTGATCCGGTTCGTGCCCGCCGCCGGCTGCAATTGTACGATCTCGGCGCTGGCCTGGCCGGTTTCGTTCGTGGCGACTTCGATGCTCGGGCTGCCCGCGGGCGAGAATCCCGCCGCCGGGCCGTCGGCAATCTCGTAGCGAACAATCCAGCCGACGCACGGCGCGCGATCGCTTTGCCGGGTAACGGTCGTCGTGAGCACCTGTTTGCCGCCGGCCGAAAGGATCGCCGGAGACGGGAAACTCCACTGGGCGTCGACCCAATAGATCGTGGCCATCTGCTTTCGGGCGGGCCATCCGTAGACGTCCGGGGCCAACGCCGTCACGAAACTGGTCCCTTCGACCGCCGAGGTGACCGTGACCCAGGTCTGCCCGGCGAGCACGTTGACGTCGTCGCTGGCGACGGACGTCTCGCGGTTGAGCCGCAGGTATCGCCGCGACGTGCTGGTGATTGCCCAGTTGGGGGCGACCCGCCGGGGCCAGGTGAAATCGCCCAGCGCCAGATCGGTCCACGTCCCGGGAGCGTAATCGACGATCTCGCCGACGCCGCCGGGCTCAATCAGCCAATCGACGCGTTCGTTGGTCCGCAAATAGTCATCCCGGCCCCGAACCCCGGCCAGCAGCACCACGTCGCTTCCGACCGGCGCGATGGTCCGCGCCGGCGTGAGGATCACTTCGGTGGCCTCCCAGGGCAACGGGCCGCCGGGGTAATCGTGGAATCGGGGAGGCGGCTGAAACGGCTGGCTGGCAAAGACGCGCTGTCCGCTCGGATCGATTCCGGTGCGAAGGTTCGCGCAGCCGGAGACGCACGTCGCGCAAAGCGTCAACGCGAGCCATGCCCATCGGCTTCCGGTTCCGAACCACCTCATGGCCACGCACCCGGCCTCCGAGGGTGCCTCCTTGGCGTGGACAGCAAACCACGACCCAACCATGCGAGTTCCGGCCGCATGGCGTCGCTAGGCAACCGTAGCATTTTTTTGGCAACATGGGGGCTTTTTTCAACGTAACAGGTTGCCAAAACGCCACATTTTTCGGTCCCCGAGCGACAGGACCGCTACAGATGGGATAAGTGGACAGTGAGCAGTTGTCGGTTGCCGGTTGGGCCGGATGGAGGGCCACGCTCCGTCGTGGCCTGGAGCGTCACGCTCCGTCGTGGCCGCTGCCGACTGCAACCGGCCGACCCCACGGCGGGTGGCACCGGGAGGATCGCGAACGACTCGGCGGGAAACATTCACTCGGAAAGCGCTTTCGCAAGCAGGGGTCGAACGATTTCGCGAATCTCCAGAGGCAGACCAAATAGGGGACGATCGCTTCTTGTCTTGATCGCTTCGACGGCGGCCTCCAAGCTTCGGAGCGGTATCTCCAGTTCTTCGCAGCCCTTGCCGGATTTCTGCCACGCACGGTTCCACCCGTCGAGTTGCGATTCGGAGTAGCCTTCCCCGGCGAGCAGTTCGATGGTGTGCGTCACACCCTGCCCCAGTTTGGCGGCGGCCCCGTGGCGCACGTACAGGGGAACCAGCGCCGCGATGTAGCCTTCCCATTCCTGATGCCCTCGACGCAGAACCATCGCCAACAGATCGCCCGGCGTTCCGCCGTAGCCTTCCGCCGCGCGGTCGCCCGTACGGAACGCAAGTTCGATGGCTGCAATGACCTGATCGCGACTTGCACCGGCGACCATCGCTTCCGGAAGTGCAAACAACGCAGTCGTCCTCAGAGACGACGACAGATTCGAAATGGCAAGGAACCGTTCGAAGCTTCCCTGGGCCGCCCCATACTGCCCCAACTGCGATTGCGTCGCACCTCGCATGACGAGCGCCATCGCCTTTAATTCCGTCGGGGCACCGCCCATGTCGATGGCAGCCGTGAAGTCCGCCAGTGCCTGTTCCACGTCACCACGCTCCCTGTAGGCCACACCTCGCATGACGAGCGCCTTCAGCTTTTGCTCCGCTGAGGCATTGACCATGTCGATGACAGCCGTGAAGTCCGCCAGTGCATGCTCCACGTCACCCCGCTGTGTGAAAATCATACCTCGATTGAAGAACGCGGTCGCCTTCTGCTCAACCGGGGCACCGCCCATGTCGATGGCAGCCGTGAAGTCCGCCAGTGCCTGCTCCACGTCACCACGCTCCCTGCAGGCTACACCTCGCATGACGAGCGCCTTCAGCTTTTGCTCCGCTGGGGCATTGGCCATGTCGATGACAGCCGTGAAGTCCGCCAGTTCCTGCTCCACTTCGCCCCGCAGCATATGGACGACACCCCGATTGAAGATCGCATTCGCCTTTTGCTCCGTCGGGACGTCGGCCATGTCGATCACAGCCGTGAGATCTGCCAGTGCGTGCTCAACATCACCATGCTTTACGCAGGTTGTGCCTCGATTGTAGAGCGCCGACGCCTTTGGCTCCGCTGGGGCATCTGCCATGTCGATCACAGCCGTGAAGTCGGCCAGTGCCTGCTCCCTGTCACCCCGTCGCTCATAGGCCACACCTCGATTGAAGAGCGCCGTCGCCTTTGGCTCCGCTGGGGCATCTGCCATGGCGATGATAGCCGTGTAGTCCGCCAGTGCATGCTCCGTGTCACCCCGCCGCGCAAAAGCCACACTTCGATTAAAGAACGCGTCCGCCCTTTGCTCCACCGGCGCATCAGCCATGTCGATGACAGACGTGTAGTCTGCCAGTGCCCGCTCCCTATCACCCCGCTTCGCGTAGGTCACACCTCGATTGTAGAACGCCTTCGCCTTTGGCTCCACCGGCGCATTAGCCATGTCGATGACAGCCGTGTAGTCCGCCAGTGCTTGCTCCATGTCACCTCGCCGCTCATAGGCCACACCTCGATTGACGAGCGCATTCGCCTTTGGCTCCGCTGGGGCATCGGCCATGTCGATGATGGCTGTGAAGTCCGCGAGTGCATGCTCCCTGTCACCCCGCTGCGCATAGGCCACACCTCGATTGAAGAGCGCCGTCGCCCTTGGCTGCACTGGCGCATCGGCCATGTCGATGATGGCTGCGAAGTCCGCCAGTGCATGCTCCCTGTCACCCCGCTGCGCGTGGGCCACACCTCGATAAAAGAGTGCGTTCGCCTTTGGCGCCACTGGAGCATCGGCCATGTCAATGATCGTCGTATAGTCCGCAAGTGCCTGTCCGATGTCACCCAGGTGCTTACAGCCCGCAGCTCGATTGAAGAGTGCCGCCGCCCTTGTCTCTACCGGTGCATTGGCCATGTCGATGATAGCAGCGTAATCGGCAAGTGCCTGCTCCACTTCGCCCTGCCGCGTATGGACCGCACTTCGACCAAGGAGCGCGCTCGCCTTTTTCTCCACCGGGGCATCGGCCATGTCGATGACAGCATTGAAGTCCGCCAATGCGTGTTCCATGTCACCTCGTTCGCTATGGGCCAAACCTCGGCAGAAGAGCGCCGTTGCCTTTTGCTCCACCGGGGCATCAGCCGTGTCGATAACGCGAGACAATGCCTTCACCGACGCCTCAATATCGCCGCTGCAAGCCAGAGCTTCTGCGCTGAAAAAACCCGCTAAGAGCGGTGCGACACAACTCAACTCGCCCGATAGTTCAAGGGCCTTGTCGAATTGCTGCCCACTGATACTCTTCCTTATTTCATCGCTCAGGCTCGTCCTGAGAGATTCGTCGACGCCCGTGTCCAGCTCCAAGGCGGCCGCGCGATAGGCATCGCCGCGGGACCACGCCCCGGATGCCGGAATCGGCGTCTTCCGCAACTGGGATTCGGGGAACCATGCACGCAAGAACTTGGCCACCAGTCTCAGTGGACGGCCTCGTTGGTTCTTGACCTCCAGGCAAAGCCGCATCAAAGGTTCGGCCATTTCATAGAACGACTCTTTGCCACGTCTTTGCGACTGCACGTAACCTTTCTGTTTAAGGTTGCCCAACTGTTTGGAGCAACTACCCTCGGCAATGAAAGTCTCTTCGGCAATTTCCTTAACCGTCATCGCGCCGTTGGCGTTGCACAGGCATTGTACGAGTCGGGCCTGCTGTTGCGGCAGCGAGCGCACGCGCTCCTGAAAGTAGGGAGTGAGGTCTTCGGCCAGTCCCTCGAACGCCGCGACGAGATCGTCCAACGACTGCTTGGTCAGAAACTCGGCCAGCAGCACGTACATGCGATGATTGCCGCCGGCCAGGTGATGCAGAGCGCGAATTCGGTAGCGTCCTTCCGCCGAATCGAGATAAACCACAAGATCGCGGTTCCGCTGTTCCAGGCTGATCCTTCGGATCAGTTCCTTGGCGTCGTCAACGCACAGGGGCGCAAGGTGCTGGATGTCAAAGAACCCGAAGAACGCCTCGTCGCGGCTGCCGATTCCGCCGAACAGTTGCTGCGACGTGGCCAGCGTGGCAATGCGCGGGTGCTCTTGCAGGAAAGCCCGCCACTTTCTCTGGCCCCGATCGCCGAGTCCAGCGAAGACCCCATCCAAGTTCTCCATGATCAAGAGGATGGTCCGTTTCCCGAGGCGATCGATAATCGACTTGAGGATCGATTCGGCGGCATCATCGCCATCCAGGCCGCGAACGGACGCGCGGTAGTCCGCGTCAAACTCGTCCGGGTATTCCGTCGCCAACTGGTCCGCAATTCCAAGCGCGATATCGATCAATCCCGTGAATGTATCGTCTTCGCCGAGCCACGCCACCCTCATGGCATCCGACAACTCGCCGCGTTTGCGCAATTCGTATTCGACGAGAGCGACCAAATGCGTCTTGCCGCTGCCGCGCGGACCAATAAGCAGGACGTGATGCTTGTCGTCGGTTAACATGCTACGGGCGAGTCGGTCGACGATCCTGTCCAACAGATGCTCGCGCTGAACGAAGATTCGCTTCAGCAATTCACGGTCCGTGTTGCTGGGTGTGTAGACGGAGATAACCGGTCGACGTTTCATTGAGAAATCCCCTGGGCAAGAACCCACCACTGGCGGATCAACGGAAAGCGAAATGCGTAACGTTTTTCCGAGTCGCTGGTCAGGTAGTGGTCCTGTGCCAGCGACTTGAGCAGTTGGATGATCTGATCGCGATTATCCAGCGCCATTCTTGCTTTCATCGCCGACCACACCTCGTCGATCGTTTGCGGCCGTGGGGCAGTCGCCAGAATATCCAGAATGGCGCCGGCAAGGCTTGCATTCGGAATCGGCCTGCCGTTCACGTCTTCGGACGAGCCGTGGTAGTAGATTCTCAGACGACTCCGAAAATGCTCCATCTCCCATGCGTCGTTATCATCGGTAAGGTGTTGACGAACGATCTCGCGAGCGTGTTGGACGGAAACGGGAACTTCCAACTCCGCGAGGCAAGCCACGACGCGTTCAAGGTAGAAAGGCACGCGGTCCGTGAGCGCCGCCAACTCGCTGGCAAGAAGTCCGCGATCGACCGAGGAGACTTCGACTCCTTCGGTCTTCAGCAAACGTTCACACAACAGGACCGCGTCCGCCGTCGCCAATGGCCCGATCTCGACCGGAGGCATGTCATTGACCGGTTGACTGGCGTACTCCGTTCCCCGCAGATCGCTCAAGACATGGTGTAGTCCGACGGAGCCCGCGAAGATCATGCGGAGGTTCGCGTGCTCGTGTCGCATCGCCCGGAGGGTATCGAGCATTTCGAGGGCCGCGTGATCCGGCGTTCCCGCCGACCTCTCGTGCGCCGCGATCTTCTGGAGCATGTACGGAAGCTCGTCCAACAATAGGACGATCAGAGTATCCGAATTGTGGGAGCAAACTCGATCGAATGCTTTCTCGAGCATCCCCTTCCAACCGATTCTGTTTCGCTCCGGGATCTTGATGACGCCCGCGACTTCGACCCCCTCGATTTCGGTCAGGAAGTTCTCAAGCCACCCGGCTGCCTTCTGCCGTGCAGAAAGCAACGGCTTCATTTCCGTCAGCAGCACTTCGGTGAACCTATGCGGCGATTCGGCTTTCTCCAAATCAAGGAACAACAACGAGGTTCCAGGCTTTGGCTCCGCCAACATCTTCTTCATGACGGTTGTCTTGCCGATACGTCTTTCGGCGGTGAAGCGGAGCGATTTCGACGCCAGTTTCCTCCATATCTGCTCAATGAGTTGATCTCTCCCGACGACATTCTGCGGGCTGATCTGCATGGCCTTCCCCCTCCCCGTTAAACCAAGGACAGGATACGTGCGACATTATCATCATACGACGAACTCATCGCACGTCAAGACCAGATTCGCAATTACCCACTTAGATGAGCTAGGTAAATGCCACCACAGGAGGTGCTTACGGCGCATCTTCCACGCAGGAGAACGCTTGCCGCGACGCATGACGTGCCTCGCAACGATTTGGCCACCACACGATTACAGCCGCTGCGGGCAGTGATAGGGCGACGGGGCGCACAGCAGCAACACGCTCTCCAACGTGTGGCTCGCCTGTCGTTGGGAGCCGTTGCCGCTGTGCTGCGATCTCCACCCGTGGCGGCCCTCCCTTCTGCGGCACGGAGTTGGCCGGGGTCATCGTGCGTTGAAACCTCGACGCAGCTAGTTTCTGTATCCTGAATAGTGCGTAGCAACGACGGCACGGCGCGGGCAGTCGCGTCCCTTCATCGACAACACCGCGTCAACCGCCAACCAACCCCCGACAACCGCTCTTGAAATTGGGCCACCGCTTCTGCTACGCTGGCCCCACCTCGACGACAAGGGTCTCGAGGAACGCACGTAAAACCTTCCGCTGCCAGGCCCCGCACGGAGGTCGTGCTTGACCTACGGGGACAAAGTCCCAAGGCACTCGTTCGTTCGCACCCGGGCATTCGACGACCAGGCCCCAGTAGGGCGAGGGCTTGGCGCGGCCCGTCACCAGTTCGCCACGTCCGCCGGGTGGCGCCGGCAAGCGTTCGGCCGACACGGCGCCGGTCGTGTCGGCAGCGTGGTACGACGGTGATCGGTCGTGACCAGCGGCCCTATCAAGCTGGAAGTACGCAACGGAAAAGGTGACAGGCGCTTTTTGTGCGGAGCACCCTTCGGGCCCTTCGGGCAAAAGGCCCCCGTCACCTTTTCCGTCGCCTCTTCTTCCTAGCGTGGGAAACGCGTCTCGTTATCAGACCTCTATGGGTGCGAGAGTAACCCCAACACCCCTGGAACCGAACGACCTGCCCGAACGCCGGCCCATGGGAGAGCGTTGCCGACACGGGTTGGGGATGGGTCCATTTTTCGGCCTCACGACGCATTTTGCCGATCGATGACGGCCGAGAAATGGACCTGTCCCCTTCCGATGCTGAAGGCCGCGTAACTCCCCGGCGCACCCTTCCGGCCGAAGCCGAAAGCGACGGCCCGCGAACCCGGTCATACTAGTCCCCGCCCGCGAAAAAAAGGACAGGCTGCGAAAAGACGGCAAACACCTCGACGTAAGTCCTTACGGGCGAAGCCGGGCGAATTAACGGAAAAACACGCCGGGGGGGGTCGAAAGGACGGGGAATCGCCACTGTTCTTCGCTGGCTGTCCGTATCAGCGCGCGTGGCGCCTTCGCTATTTCGCCTTCGCCGGCAGATTCCAGGCGAGGAGCATCCAGCCGTCGGCGGTCGTCCAGCGGGCCAGCCGAAGCGGGCCCACCTTGCTCCATCGGCCCGGCAACTCGAGGATTCCCCGGGCGGCCAACTCCGAGTCGAAGATCTTGGCGAACCGCGTCTGCAACAGCCGGCGGAGCGTCTGTTCCCGCGCGGAAAGCTTGCGATTCTCGGCGGCGAAGCCGGGCGGCAGCACTTCGATGTCCCCCTGGCGAACGGCACGGAACTCGTCGCCGGCCTTCTCGATCTTGTACCGCGCGGTGACGTTCATGCCCGCATAGGTATTCTCACCCCGCGTATAGCCCACCGCCCGCATCGACACCGAAAACCCGTCCTCGGCAAACGTCACGACGAACGGGTCGCGCGAGGCGAACGTGATCTCCCAGGGCTCCTTCCCTTCCTCGGGCAGGAGTCTCTCGGGCACTTTTCCGAGGATGTCGCCGATGGTGCTCAGGAACTGCTCTTCGGAAAGCGTCCGCCCGGAGAGCACGGTGGCGGCCGAATTGTTGATCATCGACTCGTGGACGCGAACCACGGCGTCGGACGACTCGGCGAGCGTCGGCGGGCTGGCGACGGCGGCGAGTTGCGCCGATCCGGCCTCCAATCCCACCACCTGGAGCACGTCCGCCGTCGTGCTGAATCTCAGGGCCGCGGGGAACAGCCTGTGCCGGAATAGCGGCTGGCGGAATTTCGCGTGGAAGGAGTTGTTGGCCTCGGCGAGCATCTCGCCGGCCCGATCGTCGATCCGGCGGTTCACGCGGCTTTCGGCGTGGGCGGAGGCGATGGCCTCGGCCCGGCGCTTGTCGCGGTACGCCCGCTTCCACGCGATGCGTTCGACGATTTTGCCGCCGCGAACGGCGCAAATGCCGTCGAACGTGCTCTCGGTGCTCGCGTCGGAGACCGCCGGCATCCCCTCGACGCCCTGGTCGTTGAGGACGATTCGTTTTCGGGCGTCGATCTGAGTCAGGCCGTGGCTGTAGACCCGAACCGGCCCGTTGTAGCCGAGGGTCTCCGATCGCGTCTCGGTCGTCAAGACGGTGTTGATCACGGCATCCTCCTGGCTTGGCGAGAACTCGACGGCGAGGCGGCCGGTCGTGCGGCCGGTGCCGTGGATTTGTGTTCCCAGGATCACGTCGCTAACCGGCGCCGTCTCGTCGACCGGCTCGGCCAACCCGGCGGCGACCAGGTCGCGGGAGACCTGCAAAAGCAGGTTCGGCCTGCGGAATCGCTCCCGCAACGCGGCGACCAGGGCGTCGGCCTGCCGAAAATCCTCGAGCCAACCGATCGCCTCGCCGATCGCCGCCGCCTCGTCGGGAGTCGGGCTCTTGGCGAAGGCGTCCAACCGATCGGGCAGGACGTCCAGCAGCTTTTCGTACGCCGCCTTGATCTCGGGGTTGTCGATCGCCCGAGCCACGTTCAGGTATCGCCGCAGCGCCAGACGGACGTCGACGAACCAGACGAAGTCGAGCCCTTCGTGCTGGCGATCGAAGCGGGAGTAGATCGCATCGAGTTGCTCCAGGTCGGGCGTCTTGTTCTCGGCCAGATTCGCGCCGAGTTCGTCCAGCTTGAGGTATCTCCTCCACGTCTGGCCGTTTTCGCTGTCCCGATCCAGACGCTCCTCGAGCCGTCGGACCGCCTGGTGGAGTTGCTCTTTGACGCGAGCCAGGTCCTCCCCCGTGAGAGGAGTAAAGTGCTGCTTGGCCTGGCGGCAGGCCTCCGCGACGTCCTCGGCGGGCGGCGTCCCCTTCTTTGCTTCATCCGCGTAAAGTGCTGCTGCAAAAGCACTTATAACAAGCAAGGTCAACGCGGCCCGGGTCAGTCTGCGGGACCTCATATCACGACTCCTTTAACTCAGGGGGGTTTGCTCAACCATTCTCATCGGCCGTTGGGAGGCATTTCGAGGCTTGTCCTTGCCGCAAGTCCCATATCTTGCGCAAACCACTCAATTAGAAAATTCGTCGGGACCAGTTGATTTTTGCCAGCCTACCCGTTAAACGTAAGTCTGCCAAGCATTGTGATTCGGATTGTTCATGTCGGGTGGGTCGGGGCCTCCAAAGTATTGGTAAGGCGGCCGGGTCACATTGTCGCACCGCCGTCCCCGGCGGTGATCGCAGTCAACCGCGTCCCAGCCGAGGGCGGCTGGCCACATTCGACCCACCCGACGAATGTGTGAATAGTCAAGACCGAGTCCGGAACCTCGGTCCATTCCCCCACGGACGGCGCGACGGCCGGTTGCGGCTGCGCGGAACACCATGGGCTTTTTCAGCGAGGAGAGCGTAGATGCGATCTTTCATTATGTTGCTGGCCGTGACGATCGTGAGTGCCGCGCCGGTTAGCCCGAAGCTGACGGCCGCCGAGCCCGCCAAAATCGACTGGCTCACCGACTACCCCACGGCCGCGGCCCAGGCCGAGACTCAGGGCCGGATGATGCTCGTCTGGTTCCATCAGCCCGAGAAAACCGCGGCGCAGCGCAGCGCCGAGTCCGAGGTCTTCGCCCGGGCCTCGGTTGTCGAGCGGCTAGGACGCCACGTGTGTGTCCAGTTGCCGCTGGACGCCCGGATCAAAGTGCGGGGCGAGCCCACGTTGCTGATCGACTCGCCGGCCTTTGCCGGCTTGGAAGGCCGGCCGGGCATCGCCGTGGTCGACTTCGCCCACCGCGATGCCGGGTACTACGGCTGCGTGGTCACGACGCTGCCGGTCGACGACGAGGGTTTGTCGTCCGACGAGTTGGCGATCCTGCTGGACTTGCCGCCGGGCAGTCCGGCCGAGCGTGCCCGGCTGCTCGCCGATCGACTGGCCCGGGCGGACGCCGCGCGGCCGCTCGCCTGGCACGACGACTACGCCGTGGCGATGGCCGAAGCCGAGCGAGAGAGGCGGATGATGCTGGTTGTCTTCGGCGCTCCCGGGGACGCCTCGCGGAGCGACTGTCTGGAGGCCGACGTGCTCGCCAACCCGGCGGTCCGCGAAAAGTTGCGCCATTTCGTCCGCGTCAGGCTGCCTCTGGACGCGACGATTCTGGCGCACGGCCGGAAATCGCGGCTGATCGACGACCCGGCATTCGCCGAGATGCTCGGCCGTCAGGGGATCGCGATCCTGGATTTCGTCCACCAAAAGGCCGCGTACCACGGCACCGTGGTCAGCACGTTTCCAATCCTCGGCGACGTGCCCTACTCGGCCGAGAAGATGCTGGTGATCCTGGACCTTCCGCCGGGCACGTTGACCCAACGCACGCTGATCTAC
>JAPLNP010000218.1 GCA_026401055.1 Planctomycetia bacterium | reverse complement strand
AATCGAATTATCAGTTGGAGCTTCCGCGGGAAGCGGAGGCGTCCGAGGTGGTCATTTTCCCCCAGACCAGCAACGAAAGCCACGGCATCGAAGACCTGCGCATGGTTCGCTTCGTGGACGACGACGGCGCCGTCACCTACTACGGCACCTGCACGGCCTTCGACGGCTACCGCGTGCTCCCGCAACTGATCGAGACCCGCGACTTCCTCGGGGTCGGCGTGCATACGATCAACGGCGCCTGCGCGCGGAACAAGGGCATGGCGCTCTTCCCGCGGCGGATCGGCGGGCACTATGTCATGTGCTCCCGAATCGACGGCGAGAATCTTTACATCATGGTTTCCGACATCGTTCACTTCTGGGAGACCGCCGAGTTGCTCCAGGCGCCACGCTATCCTTGGGAGTTTGTGCAGATTGGCAACTGCGGTTCGCCCTTGGAAACGCCGGAGGGGTGGCTGCTGCTGACCCACGGTGTCGGACCGATGCGCACCTACTGCATCCACGCCCTTCGCCTGGGCTCAGGGTCGCGCCACGGTGCCCGTGGTGATCCCCGATTTCGCGACTACTCGATCCAGCCGCCGCCGAGGACGCGGTCGGACTGGTAGCAGACGGCGGCCTGGCCGGGGGCGACGCCGTGGCGGGGCTCGTCGAAGGCGACGTGGAAACGCGAGTCCGAAAGCGGCGTCACCGTCGCCTCCACCGCGCGGCTGCGGTAGCGGATCTTGACCTGGGCGCGGAAGGAATCATTTGGCGGATCGACCAGCCAGTTCGCCCGGGCGGCGGTCAACTCGCGCCGTGCCATGTCCTCGCGGCGGCCGAGGACGACGCGGCGCGTGTCCGGCTCGATCCGCACGACGTAATACGGCTCGCCCAGGGCGATGCCCAGGCCCTTGCGCTGGCCGACGGTGAATCGCTCGAAGCCATCGTGCCGGCCGACGACCGTGCCGTCCGTGGTGACCACCTCGCCGGCGGTGTCCAGGTCACCGCGCCGCCGGCGAATGAATCCGGCGTGGTCCTGGTCGGGGACGAAGCAGATATCCTGGCTGTCCGGCTTCGCCGCCACGCGCAATTCCAGCCGCTCGGCAATGCGGCGCACTTCGACCTTGTGATGTTCGCCGACGGGAAACAAGAGCCGCGGCAACACGCGGCGGTCGATCCCGAACAAGACGTACGCCTGATCCTTCGACGCATCGACGCCCCGGCACAAGGCGATCTGGCCGTCGTCCTGCCGGACGAGCCGCGCGTGGTGGCCCGTGGCGATGAACTCGGCTCCGACGGCGTCGGCGTACTCGACGAGTTTGCCGAACTTCAGCCAGGTGTTGCAGACGACGCAGGGATTGGGCGTCCGCCCGGCGACGTACTCGTCGACGAAGTAGTCGATCACGCGGGCGAACTGGTCCTCGAAGTCCAGCGCGTAGAAGGGGATGGCGAGCACGTCGGCGACGCGGCGGGCGTCGGCGGCGTCGGCCGCGCTGCAGCAACCGCGCGGGTTGCCGGTTAGCCCGGTCGCCCGTGACCGGCCGTGCACGCATGTCTCGGCCGTCTGTCCGTGGCGCATGAAGAGGCCGACGACGTCGTGGCCCGCCGCGCCCAAGAGCCACGCCGCCACGCTGCTATCGACGCCGCCGGACATGGCCAACACGACTCGCGTCATGGGGACAGGTCCATTTTTCTGCAGGCAACCGTGTTTCGCGGGAAGAGCGTCGACCGAAAAATGGACCTGTCCCCTTCCTCGCCGCCGCAAGGGGACAGTCCCATTTTCGCGGCGGCAACGTCCAGCGGCGAGGGGACGTCCTCCGCGCCGCGAAAATCGGGACAGTCCCCTGGCCGCCGCCTATTTCTTGGTGTTGCGATCGAGGACGTCTTGGAGGATGAAGTTTTCGGGCAGCTTCCGGTCTTGCTGTTTCAAGAGTTCTTGATAGCGGCTGATGGCCGCCGTCACTTCTTCGGCGATGTTCTTATCGGCGATCAGGCTCGGGTACTGGTCGAACACCTTGCGCCACAGCGAAAGCCCCTGGTCGAATGCCGCTCGGGCGTCGTCGAGCTTCTTCTGATTCGCGAGCAGGCCGCCTTGGACGATGGCGGCGCGGGCCGCGCGGGTGTTCGGGTCGTGTTCGATCTGCGTCCAAACGAACTGCTGGAGGACGAAATTGTCGGGGAAGGGAACCTTGAGTTGGCCGAGCACCTTGGCGTACCGGTCGATCGCCGCCAGGATTTCCCGGACCGACGCCGGATCCGAGTTCTGCTCCAGGCTCGGGATGTCGTTGATGATCAACTGCCAGTTGCCGAGAGTCTCTTCGTAGTGTTTTCGCGCGGTCTGATAGTCGCCCGCCGCCACGGCCTTCTCGACTTTCTCCTGAAACCGTTCGATCGAGTAGAGCTTGTCATTGGCGTGGACCTGGAAGTTGATGAAAGCGGCCAAGGCGAAGTTCTCGGGGAACAGTTCGTCGCGCTGGTCGAGCGCCGTTGCGAAGTGTTTGACCAAGTCGTCGATGTCGTCGATCGTGGACCGGTCGCTCATGAGTTCGGGGAACCGCGCCAGCACGCCGGCCCAGGCGACCGCGCCGCGCTCGAATTTGTCGTGGGCCACCGGCAGGTTGCCCTCGGCATAGGCCTTGTCGGCCTCGAAGACGAGTTTCCGCGCGTCGAGCATCCCGTCGGTCTGCTCGACGTCGGCCCGAAGCCGCCAGTAGTCGAAGTTGACGATCCCCTGGTAGCTCTTCGTGAGCCGGATCGTCTCCATCTGGTCGTGGATCGTCTCGAGCAACTGGTTGGCCTTGGCGCGGTTGGCGCCGGTGGCTTGCCGGGCGACCTCGTCGGGGGTGACGCGGGTGAGTTCGTCGGCCACGGCGGCCAATTGGTGCTGCTCGGCCGTCCGCGCTCGCAACGGCGTGGCGATGGCCTCGCGCTGCGGGTCGGTCAGCATCGCGGCCTTGGTATTGAGGAGTTTTTCGCGGGCGCCGGGCACGAACTTGTCGAGTTGCCCGTTGAGCCCTTTCAGTTGGTCGTCGAGCCGTTTGAGTTCTCCCAGCCGGATGGCTCGGCCCTCGGACGTCGGAATGTCGAGCTTGCCGTAATCCTCCCACTCCTTGCCCGCGCGCTTCCACTGCGTCTTGGCCTTCTCGCCAAACACGCCGTCCTTTTCCAGGGCGTCGGCATAGTTCATTTGGCACATGGGGGCTTCGGAGCGGAACAACAGGGGGCTGGTGCCGACGGAGAGGATGTCATCATGGGTGTCGACGAGTTTTTCGGCCTTCAGGTACCACTGCTTGCCGACGTACCAATTGTCGCGGTTGTCCTTGGGGATCGAGGCGTTGAAGTCGTCGTCTTCGCGGAAGAGCCGCCGGAACTGTTCGTGTTCGTCGGCGCGGCCGATCTTCTGCGAGATGAACTTGCCCACGTCCCGCACGAGCTTGGGCTCGAACTCGTTGTAGCTGATGCCTTCCTTGAGGAAGTCGATTCCCTTGATGACCCAGTGGTAGCGTTCGCGGTAGTCGTCGAACTCGGCGGAGCAGTTGTAGGAGAGGTTCCACGCCTGGAACTGCCAGACGCCGACGAAGTTGGGTTGCAGCTTGGTGATCTGGTTGAGCGTGGCGGACAGGTTGGTCCAGTCCTTCTTCATCTTGTAGTTGTTGGCTTTCGTCCACAGGACGTTGGCCGCGACGCCGCGCAGGCCGAGCGTGGCCAGCTTGATGGTTTCGCTGGCCGGATCGATCTTGCCCAACTGGGCCTGGTCCAGATCCTCGGCGGTGCGCAACTGGGCCAGCCGGCCGCCCGGCAAGCCGGGCTCGCCCTCGGCGCCGCCGGTGGAAGGCTGTCCCAACCAGAACAACACCGGCAGCAAGCACGCGATGGCCGCCAGATAGGCGATCTTCCGGATGAAGGAACGATGCTCGCTCATCTTGCCACCTCGCGCGTCTTCAGGAAGAAGTATCCGACCACAAACAGCGCCACGAAGAATCCCAACGTGCTCAGACCGTGCTCGGCCACCCACGCGCCGGAAATGTTGAACCCGTAGGCCACGTAGTCGGCGGAGCCGAACTGGCCGAACTCGGGCAGGACCTGGGCCATGACCCAAATGAGAAATTGCAGGACGCCGTCGACGGTCTGAGCCACGGTGGTGCGCAGGCCGGCCTCCATCTCGGTCACCACGTTCTGCTGGGTGAGGATGCGGATTAGCGATTCGACCGGCCCGCCGCCGTAGAAGACCTTGCCTTCGGCGGTCTGGCCGGTGGCCAGGGCAATCATGAACGGCCGGAACAGCCCCCCCAACAGCGCGCCGACCGTGGCGATCATCGCCACGGGGCCGCTCAGGAACGTGCTGAACATCACGCCGAAGGCGATCACCAGGACCATCTGCATCCAGATCCCGAAATAGCCCTTGACGAAGTTCAGCGCGAACGAGGCGTCGCTCGCCCGGAGGTATAGATCCGCCTGGGCCGCCCCGAAATACTGCATCGGGGCCAGACACTGGAGCCACACCTCGAAGCGGCCGTTGTCCGACAGGTCTTCGAACAGGTCGAACTGGGCCTTGTCGGCGGTCGCGGCGTCCGCGTCCTCGCGAACGTACTTGACCTGCGGCTCCTCGCCCTCCTTGCCGGCGATGGTCTCGCGCCGGAGATAGTAGACGTTCGTCGGCGCGATCTCGCGAGGAACGTACTGGACGTCGGTCGTGAACTCCTTCGCCTTGAAAATCCTGGCCTCGACGGTCAACCCGGTCTTCGGATTGCGGATCAGAAAGCTCCCGGGCAGTCCCTCCACGATGTTGCCCATGGTCGTGCGGAAGACGCCCAGGGTCATCTCGATCTGAAGCCGTTCGGGGAAGTCTTCCGGGCGGACGTCGTCGAACGTCCAGATGGCCGCGGCCAGGGACCCGCCCTCGATGTAGCTGCGATAAGCCCACTCGTCGCCGACGTTGATCCCCTTCTCCTTCTCCACGCGCTCGCGGTCGACGAAGCGGAGCTTTCCGTAGACGGGCACGCGGGCGATGAGCAGTCCCTCGGGCGGACCGACTTCGTAGGCGACCTCGTCGCCCGAGGTCGTGCAAACCAGCGCGTGCGTGTGGTCTTGCGCCATTTCGAGCCGGCCGCGGCCTTGGGCGTCCACGAGCACGTCGTGGCGATGACCGTGCGACTTGCTGCTAAAACCTTTCATCGGCACAAGGCCGCCCGAAGGAGCCTGCGCCTGGCCCACCGGCGTCAAGTCGGCTTGGACCACTTCGTGAGTGTGGGCCAGTCCGCGGTTGACGAAGAGGTAGCTCACCAGCCCCATCACCACCAAGAGCAGCGTTCCCACCACCGTGAAGCCGAGCATTCGCCCCAGAACGATTTCGCTCGGGCGGACCGGCTTGGTCACGATCGTGTGCAGGGTCTTCGCTTTCAAGTCGTTCGGCAGGCTCAGCGCGCTAAGGAACAATACCAACAGCAGCACCAGGTAACTCGTCGACGTGAGCACGAAGCTGATGTACAGCCGCAAGGGATGCTCGCTGCCGGGGTCGAGAAACCAGGCGGCGAACGACAGCACCACGATGAACACGACGAACACGATCACCACGCGGCGCCGAAGCGAGTCCTGGATGGCCAACCGGGTCAGGGCCCAAACGCGCCGGGGAGAGATCAGCACCAGATCGGCCACTCCGGAGAAAAGCACGCGGCGGGTGATCCCGAGCGCGGCCACCGGGCCGTTGCGCAGGGCGGCCACGAGGTAGCCCAAGACGAGCCCAGCCAGCGCCAGCGTGCCGACCACCTTCAACCAGATCAACGGCCCGGACTGGAGCCACTCGAGAAATGGCAGTTGTTGGGTTTCAACAATCATGGCTTATGCCTCCCGGCCTCCACGCACGCGGCGTCCCGGATGGGCTTCACTCTCCTCGATGATGTCCAGGAACAGCCGTTCCAGCGTGATGGTCGGGTTGCCCATCGACACCAACTCGCCACCGTCGCGCTCGATGAGTTGCTTGATCTGGCGCTGGGTCTCGTCGCTGACCTTCTTGGCGTGGATCTCGGTCACGTCGTGGACCTTCAGCAGGCTGTCGACCCGGCCCAACTCCTTCAGTTCGCCCTCGTACAGAATGGCGATGCGGTCGCAGACGTCCTGGACGTCGTCCAACTGGTGGCTGCACATGACGATCGTCTTGCCCCGGTCGCGAAGATCGAGGATCATCTGCTTCATGTCCCGCGTGCCCAGCGGGTCCAGTCCCGTCGTCGGCTCGTCCAGCAGGATCAACTCGGGATCGTTGATCAGCGCCTGGGCCAGGCCGATTCGCCGGGTCATGCCCTTGGAGTATTCCCGCAACTGCCGCCGCTTCGCCCGAACCAGCCCCACCTGCTCGATCAACTCGGCGGTTCGCTGCCGACGGAGCCGCCGCGACATCTTAAAGAGCCGGCCGTAGAAATCGAGCGTCTCCTCGGCGGAAAGGAACTTGTAGAGGTAGGACTCTTCGGGCAGATAGCCGATCCGCTCGTTCTTGGTCACGTCGGTGGCGTCGCGGCCGAAGACCAAGGCCCGGCCGCTGGTGGGAAACAGCAGGCCCAAGAGCAGTTTGATCGTCGTCGTCTTGCCCGACCCGTTGGGCCCCAGAAGCCCAAAAATCTCACCCCGTCGGATCTCTAAATCCAACGCCTTCAGTGCCCGGACCTTCTGTCGCCCCCAGAAGTCGCGATAGACTTTGGTGAGGTTCCGGGTTTCGATTACAACGTCATTCGGCATGGAATCGCCTCGGCGGTACGCGAAAGGGAGACCGGTGTTTCTACGTGATACGTTGTCGCTCGTAGGAAGGTTCGACCCGGCGGGTGGCCGGTAGGCCAACCGTCGAGCCCGCGGCGCGCGGCGAACGCAACGCCGCGTCGCCCGCGCTGTTTGGGAGTCACGGGTGCCTGCCCTTTCGGCGCCCGGGCAGGCCAAACCCTCACTATAGGTCAGCCCCCCCGAGGTTGCAAGCCACCACCGATCGTTGCCGCTCGGTCGTCGACTGGCCCCAATGCCAGGTCAACTAATCTCCCTCTCCCTCTGGGGGAGGGCTGCCGTTCAATTAAGCTCCCTCTCCCTCTGGGAGAGGGGACTTGATTGGCCGTCTTGCGCGAACGTCGTTGGGTCCGGGACCCTTCAAGACAATACGTCGCGGTTGCGATAGACTGACACGTGTGCCTCCCACAGCCACCTCGACATTTTCGCGTCCCATGCTGACTTCCCTCTCAACGCCGGATGACGTCCTCGATCGCGACGCCGCCGTGCGGTTCCTGTCCAGCCGGATCGACTACGAGCGGGCCCTGGCGGTCCCCTACGGCGATCGGGGTTTCAAGCTGGATCGGATGCGGGAACTGCTCCGTCGATTGGGTAACCCCGAACGAGGCATGCCCCTGGTGCACGTCGCCGGAAGCAAGGGCAAGGGCTCCACCGCGACGATGATCGGCTCGATCCTGACGGCCTCCGGCCGTCGCACGGGCTTGTTCACGTCGCCCCACATGGATCGCGTCGAGCAGCGGATCGCCGTCGACCGAGAGCCTTGCTCCCCGCGAGAACTGGTCGAACTGGTCGAGGCGATCCAGCCGGCCGTTGCGGCGATGGACGCGCGAGTCTGTCAACACGACGCACCGTCGGAAAGCCAGCCCACCTACTTCGAGATCACGACCGCGATGGCGATGGTGCATTTCCTCCGAAAGAAGGCTGACGTGGCGATTCTCGAGGTCGGACTGGGCGGCCGGCTCGATTCGACCAACGTCTGTCAGCCGCTCGTGTCGGTGATCACCAGCATCAGCTTCGACCACACCCGCCAGTTGGGGAATACCCTCTCCGCCATCGCCCGAGAGAAGGCCGGAATCATCAAACCGGGTATCCCGGTCGTCAGCGGCGTGGTCGAAGCGGAGCCGCGAGACACGATTCGCGAGGTCTGCCGCCGATTGAACTCCCCCCTGTTCGAGTTACACACCGACTTCGACTTTACCTATCACTCCCCCATTGGTGCGGATACGACCGAGCTTACCCCGTCGATCGACTTCGTGGATCGCTCCGGCGCCTCGTATCGGGGACTGAAGCTCGGAATGCTCGGCCGACATCAGGGGACCAACGCCGCAGTGGCCCTGGCGACCGTGGAAATACTGAAAAAGAGTGGGTGGTTTGTCTCTGAAGAGGCGGTTCGGGAGGGGTTGGCCCAGGCCGTCTGCCCCGCCCGGGTGGAAATCGTCGCTCGTGACCCCCTCGTCGTGATCGACGCGGCCCACAATCGCGCGTCGGTCGAGGCCCTGGTGGCCGTGCTCGACGAGAGTTTCGCCGGCCGGCGAAGATGCCTCATTTTCGGGACCACCCAAGAAAAAGACCTCCGCGGGATGCTCGAAGTGTTGATTCCGGCATTCGATCGGGTGATATTGACTCGGTACGCGGACAATCCCCGGGCGGTCGAGCCGGAGACGTTGGCCGCGGTGGCCGAGCAGCTTACGGGCCGGTGCCCGCCGATCATCGCCACGTCCGAGGCCGCCTGGAACGAGGCCCAAGGCCATGCGACGGCCGACGAACTGATCTGTGTGACCGGATCGTTTTACCTCGCCGCCGAGATCCGTCGCCAGGTCGGCGGCACCCCCCCAAGGAGATCCCACGATGGCCCTTGAAGCAACCATTGACAGGGGACTGTCCCGATTTTCGCAGCGCGGAGGAGACTGCTCCGCTGACTGGCGTTTTCTCCGCGAAATTGGGACTGTCCCCCTCGCGGCGCGGACGGTCGCTTGTCTTCTCGCCACGGTGCTCGGGCTGACGGCCGGTTCGCTCCGGGCCCAGGAGAAGCCCACGGACAAGGTGATCGAGACGCTCGACGGCCGGGTGAAACTGTTTCTGGAGGAGGTGAAGTCGGGCAAGTCGGAGGCGGCCTATGAGAAGTTGCTCTCCGGCAGTCAGTTGCTCAAACAGACCGACGGCGTGAAGAAGCAAGTTGCCAAGACCGACGAGCTAGAGGCCCTGTACGGGCAGTACAAGGGATTTGAACGGATCGCCGACCGCCGCGTGGGAAACGACCTGGTGTTGCTGCGGTATCTCTACAAGTGCGAGCGTTTTCCCGTCGTCTGGTATTTCGCCTTCTACCGCACCCCCGAGACCACCCCGCCAGCCAAGGACAGCGGTGACTGGCGCGTGATCCTCGTCCGATTCGACACAAACCTCGAGGCCCTGTGGGACGCGACTCCGTCGCCGAGACCATAGCCGTCGTCAAACCGAGCCGCGACCGTGAGGGAGCGGTAGAGCGAGCATCGTCGCACTACCGCGCTCACGACGCTCCCTCACGGTCGCGGCTCGGTTTTTCTCGGCGGCTCGGTTTGAGAGGTGACACTCGTGCAGTGACGCGTTCGTCCCCTACGCGTCGACGACGGCCAGTTCCTGATAGACCGATTCGACCAGGTCGGCGTCGATCTGCTCGACGGCCCGGCCCGCTCCGGCCAGCATGGCCAAATCGGCCAATTGGCTCACTCGGCGGGGAACCCCGTCGGTCAATTGCTGGAGCCGCGCGAGGGCCTGATCGGCAAAGACCGGCGTGCTGGCGCCCGCGCGGGCCAACGACTGCTTGACGTAGTTCTCCGTGTCGGCTTGCTCCCAGCGTTCCACATCGATGCCCAGTTCGGCCATCTCGAGCAAGTCCTGGCCGAGGTTGCCGATGGCGTCGCGTCGTCCGGCCAGAACGACCGTCAACCTTGCCTCCGGCAGGCGATCGAACTTGACCAGCCGGGTGAGTTGGGCCAAGACGTCCGGGCCTGCCCGATCGGCGTCGTCCAAGAGAAAGACCGTGTCGAGCCGCTGGTAGCGGTGTTCGGCGATGCGGTCGGCCAGGGTCTGCCACATCATGCCGATTGACTCGCCGCGATCGGCGCCGCCGCCGAGGTCGGCAATCGACTGCCAGAGCATTTCGGCCGGCTGCAAGCCGAGCAGACTCATCTTCGCGACGGCGCTGCCCGAGCGCCGCAGTTGGCCGGCGAACACCTCGAACAACAGCGACTTGCCGCTGCCGGCGTCGCCGAGCAACAGGCCGAGCCGGCGACGCTCGTCGACGAGGAAGTGCAGCCGGGCGAGGGCCTCCTCGTGCGTCGGGCTCTCGTAGAACAAGCCCGGATCGAGACACGCCCGAAACGGCGCTGCGTGTAGACCCCAATGCGACTCGTACATCGGTTTGCCGCCCTCTAGTGCCGGCTTCCAGGGTGGGCCGAGGCTGCTGAGTCTCCGGTGGGCCTCGCAAACCACCCTCGCGATCCACTGCCATCCTTGGGTGGAATCCCGCTTGAGTGGCGGCCGAGACCACCATTTTGTGCTTGCTCGACCCACCCTACTGCAATCCATTCCGTCCATTTTAGCTATTCGGTAGAATGGGCGAGCCAACTTGATTCGGAACGACCGCCACCATCCGTGCGACATGACCGACCGCTACTTCGTCGAGCCGGCGATCTCGGGCGATACCGCCGTTCTGGCCGGGCCCGAGGCGCATCACCTTACGCACGTCAAGCGGGCGCGGCCGGGAGCCCGGGTGACGCTATTTGACGGCAGCGGGGCCGAATTCCCGGCCGAGGTCCGCACGATCGGCCGTGGCGAGGTCGTGCTGAGCGTTCTGGGCCGCGACGAGATCGACCGCGAGTCGCCGATCGAACTGACGCTGGCGGTATCCCTACCAAAAGGGGATCGTCAGCGGTGGCTGGTTGAGAAATGCACGGAATTGGGCGTAAGCGGCATCGTGCCGCTCATTACCACCCGGTCGGTGGTCCAGCCCGGACCACAAGCCGCAAAACGGCTCGCCCGAGCGGTCATCGAGGCCTCGAAGCAGTGCGGCCGCAATCGGCTGTTGGCCATCCGCGACGCCCAAGGCTGGGCCGATTTCGTGGCTAGCCCGGTCGCCTGCGACCGGTTCAACACCTTGCGGCTCGTGGCCCATCCCGCAGCGACAACAACGCCCATGGACCTGCTCGGCGCCGGCCTGCCGGATCGGGTGCTGTTGGCCGTTGGGCCGGAAGGCGGGTTCACGCCCGAGGAAGTCGAACTTGCGTTAGCCGCCGGTTGGCGGGCGATCGACCTGGGCCCTCGGATCCTCCGCATCGAGACCGCCGCAGTGCTGCTGTCCGGCCTGGTCACTCTCTCGGGATCAAGTGGACGTCCAAGCCGATGACCCAGAGCATCAGCCCGAGGATGAACAGCAGGCCCAGGTAGCTCAGGGCCAGTTGCACCCGCTCGTCGGCCGGTTTGCCGCGAATGGCCTCCCAGGTCAGAAAGGCCATGTGTCCGCCGTCGAGCACGGGAATCGGCAGGAAGTTGATCACCGCTAGGTTGGCGCTGAGAAAGGTCAGGAAGAGGAGGAACTCGGGCATTCCTTGCGCGGCGGACCGGCCGGCGGCCGTGGCAATCGCCACGGGCCCCCCCAATGCCTTGGGCGAGATCTGTCCCGAAAGGAGCCGGTCCAGGAACACGAGCACCTGGGTGGCCGACTCCCAAGTCTCCTCGCCGCCGAGCCGGATCGCTTCGCTCGCCGATTCGGCCTTGCGCATGAAGGTCATCGCCTCAAACCGAAAACCGCGGTCGGGATTGTGCCAATCCGGCGAGTCGACCACGGCGAGGGTCGCTTCGCCCTTGCCTTCAAGCTCCAATTTGACCGAGCTGCCGGGCGGCATCACCTGCATCGCCTCGAGGACGAGCGGCCAGTTGCGTTTCTGGTCACTAAACTCGACCGGACGGTCCTTCAGTCTCTTGACCTCGCTATCCAGCTTGATCGACGTCTCCTCGGTCGGCAGCAGTGTTGCCTTCACCAGCACGTCGCCGGCGCGGATGCCCGCGGCCGCCGCGGGACTGCCCGGCATCACGGCGTCGATCTTGTTGTCGACGTAGTAGGCGATTCCCATGGCCGGGACGCTCACCGGCCTGTCTTCCCGAAGCATTTCCTCGAACGTCTCCGTCGGACGAAGCACGACCGGAATCTTGACTTCCTTGCCCTCCCGATGGACGGACAGAACCACGCTCTGGCCCGCGCGGCCGCGCAGTCGATCGGGCAGGGTCATCGGGT
>JAPLNP010000528.1 GCA_026401055.1 Planctomycetia bacterium | reverse complement strand
ATTGTAGGCGGGGACGGTGATCTTTTCGGCCCGGCGGACCGGGGCCCAAATCTCGGGGAAGCTGCGGCCGCGCTCTTCGGCCTCCGCCATGCCTTGGGGCTGCGTGATGACCGGATTGATGAAGACGTGCTCCTCCTCCTTCGCCTCGGGCTTGCCCTCGAGATTGAGCACGAACAGCCGGTAAGGCATATCCACCTGATTGGCTGCAAGCCCGATGCCCCGATTTTCGTACATCAGGGCGAACATCTCGGCGACCATCCGCCGCAAGTCGGCATCGACCTTCTTCACCAGCTTGGACGTATGACGGAGGGTGGGGTGGGGATACTTAACGATGTACACGGGCGCAAGACTCCGCGGAGGTGGTGTTGTACCCAAATTATAGGCCGATAACGACTTGGGGCGAAGGGGGGAAGGCGACTCGCGTTGACGCCCGTCGGGGGCGGATTTTGGAGTCCGTAAGTCCCCTTGCTCAACTCGCGGACTCGAGATGGGGCGGCCAGGAAGACGGACCGTACCCCCCGTCGTGGCTATCTGACGGAGTATCGGCGTGACATCGGACGCCGACGGGGTTAGAATAGGCTCTATCTCCCCATTGCCCACGGTGCTCGCGCGACCAAGTCGTCGGCACCCGGGGCGCCCGCCAAGAGGAACTGGTTAGAGGAGTTCAGATGGAACGCGCCAGATCTTTCCGCCGGGCCTTTTTCTCTGTTCGAGGCTTGTTCCTGGCCCCTGCATTGGTGGTGTTGCCGGTGGTTGCCTGGCTGGTGGCCTCCGAGGTGGACTGGTCGGCCGACGAGAGCGGTCCGCCGACGTGCGTCGTCCAGCGGAGCGACTTTGTCAATGAGGTCACCGAGCGGGGCGACGTCGAAAGCGCCAGCAACGTGGAGATCCGGTGCGAGGTGGAATCGCGTGGGCGCGGCGGCACGACGATCCTGTGGCTCGTTCCCGAGGGGACGTACGTCCAGCCCGGCGACAAGCTGGTCACCCTCGATTCTTCCTCGCTCGAGGACGAATTGCGCAAGCAGCAGATCGTCTGCAACAACAGCCTGGCCGCGGTGGTGAAGGCGACGAACGATCTGGAGACCGCGAAGATCGCCCTGAGAGAGTACGTCGAAGGCACGTTCAAGCTTGCGGAAAACGTGATCGAGAGGAAGAAGTTTGTCGCCGCCGAGGCCAAACGTCAGGCCGAACAGACGTTGGCGTACAGCGAGGGTTTGGCTCGCAAGGGTTACGTCACCGAACTGCGCGTGCAAACCGATAGGATCGCCGTCGAGAAGGCCGAGTTGGACTACAATTCGGCCGAGTTGGAGTTGAAGGTGCTCCGAGAGTTCACCCGAGACAAGAAGCTCATTCAGTTGAAAAGCAGCATCACGACGGCCGAGGCGCGTCTGGCGTCGCAGGAAGCCAGCCACGAGATCGACGCGAACAAGCTCGCGTTGGCCCGGAAACAGGTCGAAAACTGCACGATCACGGCCAAGCAGCCCGGCCAAGTCGTCTATGCCAACGTGACGGATCATCACGGCACCAACGAGGTCGTCATCGAGGAAGGCGCGACGGTCCGCGAACATCAGGCGCTCCTCCGGCTGCCCGACCCCAAGCGGATGCAGGTCAGGGCCAAAATCGACGAGGCGAAGATCGCGTCGGTTCAGCCGGGCATGCCGGTGACGATCCAAATGGACGCCTTCAGCGACGTGAAACTCGAGGGCGTGGTCGAGAAGGTCAACGAGTATCCGGTGCCCTCGGGCTTTTGGGAGGGCAACGTCAAGGAATACGATACTTACGTCAAGATCCTCGATTCGCCGGCCAATCTGAAACCGGGGCTGACCGCGGAAGCGCGTATCCAGGTCGAGCGCATTCCCGCCGTGCTGCAGGTTCCGGTCGCGGCCGTTTTCGAGCACGCCAGGCGACACTACTGCATCTTGCGCGACGCCGCCGGCTGGCGGGCCCAAGAGGTCGAAATCGGTTCGACCAACGACAAATTCGTCGTCATTCGCAAGGGGCTCGAAGAGGGCCAGGAAGTCGTCTTCGGCGCGTTTGGCTATCGCAACGAGGTCGACCTGCCCGAGCCGGAGAAGGAGACGCGGACGAACCACGTCCAGGCCGAACATCCCGCGTCGGGCGCCCCGGCGCCGGACGCGAAGGAATCGTCGCCCGGCTGACGTGAGGTCAGTGGGAGGCGACTCTGTCGCCGATCGTCGCGAGATCAGATTCTCTTCGGAGCCGGTCCCGCTTCTTCTTTACCGCGCGGTCCCCGGACGACGCACCGGGGTTTCATATCTGGCGGACCGTCGCGTCGACCAGATCAACGCCGACGACCTTCCTGGCAACCCGTAAGATGGGTGACATGCCCCCTTTATTGTCCGCCGCCGCGGGAGGAGTCTGCGTGACAACGGACACCAGTCGAATTAGAATGAATTCTATTCCCCCCTTGCCCCCTTTTTCCGGGTGCGCACTGGCCGTCGGATTTCCGCGGACGGCCTACGGGACTCGCCAGAGGACGTGAGATGGAACGCGCAATACCTTCCCGCCGAGCCGGTTTTTCCACTCGCGGGATGCTCCTCATCCTCACTCCGGTGGCGGCGCTGCCCGTGGTGGCGTGGCTGCTGGCCTCCGAGGTGAACTGGTCCGCCGAAGAGACCGGTCCGTTGATGCACGTCGTCCAGCGGAACGACTTTGTCCACGAGATCACCGAGCGGGGGGATATCGAGAGCGCCAGCAACGTCGAGATCCGCTGCGAGGTGGAATCGCGGGGGCAGGGGGGCACGACCATTCTCTGGATCATTCCCGAGGGAACGTACGTCCAGCCCGGCGACAAGCTCGTCTCGCTCGATTCTTCCTCGTTGGATGACGAGTTGCGTCAGCAGCAGATCGTCTGCAACAACAGCAATGCCGCGAAAATCCAGGCGGAGAATACTCTCGAAACGGCGAAGATCGCCTTGAAGGAGTACCTCGAAGGCGTCTTCAAGCTTGCGGAGAACGAAATCATCAGGAAGCGGTTCGTGGCCAGCGAGGCCAAGCGTCAGGCCGAGCAGACCCTGGAGTACAGCAAGGGCTTGGCCCGCAAGGGCTACGTCACCGATCTGCGGGTAGAGACCGACAAGATCGCCGTCGACAAGGCCCAGCTCGACTACGAGTCGGCCGAGTTGGAGTTGAAGGTGCTCCGGGACTTCACCAAATTCAAGATGATCATGCAATTGGAGAGCGACATCAAGACGGCCGAGGCGAAGCTGGACTCGGAGAAGGCCAGCCACGAGATCGACGTCAACAAGCTCGAGCTGGTCCAGAAGCAGGTCGCCAATTGCACGATCTCGGCCAAGGAGCCCGGCCAGGTCGTCTATGCCAACGAGACGGACCGTCGCGGCGGCAGCGAGATCATCATCGAGGAAGGCGCGACGATCCGCGAACACCAGGCGATCATCCGTCTGCCCGATCCCAAGCGGATGCAGGTCAAGGCCAAGATCAACGAGGCGAAGATCGCGTTGGTCAAGCCGGGCATGCCCGTGACGATCCGCATGGACGCCTTTACCGACGCGAAGCTCGAGGGTGTGGTCGAGCGGGTGAACGAGTATCCGGCGCCCTCGGCCTGGTGGGGCGGCAGCATCAAGGAATACGAAACCTTCATCAAGATCCTCGGTTCGCCCACGAACCTGAAGCCGGGCTTGACCGCCGAAGTCCGCATCCAGGTCCAACGCCTTCCCGGCGTGCTGCAGGTCCCGGTCCAGGCCGTCTTCGAGCACGGCGGGAAGAACTACTGCGTCCTGCGCGACGGCGCCGGCTGGCGAGCGCAAGAGGTCGACGTCGGCTCGACCAACGACAAATTCGTCGTCATCAATAAGGGGCTCGAAGAGGGCCAAGCCGTCGTCCTCGGCGCGTTTGCCTATCGCGACCAGGTCGACCTGCCCGAAGTGAAGGAGACGCCCCGGGCGAAACGCGGCCCCGACACCCGTCCCGCCGCGGGCACCGCGGCACCGGGCACGCCGGCTCCGGGCACGCCGGCGCCGGATGCGAAGAAATCGTCCGGCGACGACGATGCGAAGAAGGGCCGCTCGAAGAGGTCGCCCGACGCGATGTTCACGCAGATGGACAAGAACGGCAACGGCACGATCGAGAAGGACGAGCTGCCCCAGCAGATGCAGTCGTTCTTCTCCGAGATTGACACGGACAAAAACGGCACGCTCAGTCGCGGCGAGATGACCGCCGCTATGGCCCGACTCCGCGCCAGCGGTCGCGGCGGCCCCGGCGGCCCCGGCGG
>JAPLNP010000187.1 GCA_026401055.1 Planctomycetia bacterium | reverse complement strand
TCCGCTCCGTTCGCTGCGCTCACTACGCTCCGCAACGCCCCCCAACAGCAACCCTAGAATCCACCTTAAACACTCCGCTTTTCTGTCTTGACAACCCCGACCACCTCAGGCGCAGATTCGATCGACGACCGTCTTGAATACCTTCCGCTCCTTCTCGGGCAGTTTGTCCGCCAGTTCAAGATAGTGGATAATCTTTGGACTTTTCGCTTTTGCCTCGCGGCGTTTGTCCGTCCATGCTTCCAGAAGTTCTCTCACCTTCTTTCGCCCCCATTCCTTCAGGGGGACGGCAATCGGGTCTTCCCATCTGCTGGTTCCGCGGTCGGTGGCGATCAAATCAACGTTCTCGTCGAGAAAGTCTGCTTGCACCTCGCCCGTCAAGTACTGCATTCCGTGTTGGCCCCAGACGCCGCCACTGAGGTCAAAGAACCACGGCGTTTGAGCGAGCTTACCCCGCACGTAAACGACAAATCCCCTCTGTTCCTCCTCTGGGATGGTGGCCTTGCAGAATCCAGCCCACCACAGAATCTGTTGGCCGTTGCCTATGTCAGCCGTTTCCCATGTCCCCGCCTCCTCCGGGAACCGAAACTGGAAGGGTATTTCCTGTCTGGATACGGCAACGCCGTTCACGTGGACCGTGAACTCGCTGTCCAAAACGAGCAACCTGCGTGCGAGTCCACGCTTGAACAGGTCTTCATCAATGGCCCTACTGATTTTCAGCAACGATAGCCTTACGGTCGTTCCAGCTTTGCCTTTGATCTGCTTACCGTCATCGGCGAGTGGTTCAGGCGCATAACCATTCGCATCGACAAAACTCTGACTTTGAGTTAGGGCAGTGTAGTCCAATCCGAAGTGAGAGACGTTGCCTTCTTTGCTCGTGCGTATTTCTATCTGATTAGCGATCCCAAATCCGGCGAGTTTTCCGATGCCCTTGCGTCCCTGCACTTTTCTTGGCTGGAGTCCCTTGTATGGGCTTGTCCACCCCTCGGCGTTTGAACGGCGATCCCGTCCCACGGTAAGGTACAAGGCGTTGCACTCATCATAAGTCATGCCGTGGCCATCATCTTTGACAATGATGTCGTCGGTCGACTGTATTGGCCGGCCGGTGGGAAGCGTGATCCAGACGTTCTTGGCCATCGCGTCGTAAGCGTTGGAGATCAACTCCGATATGGCGGGAACGGCGCCAGAGTACATCTGCAGACCAAGATGCCTAAAGAGTTGACCCGCCACGGTCATGCTATACTTGCGTCCACCGGACGTGCGGACCTTGCTCTTCTTGACCATGCTCCCTAACCCCCGTGACGTGCCACGAGCCCGCAGACAACGTGGAAATGCCCTTTGTGAAGGGATTATAGCACCTTGGTCGGGGGCAGCCAATACCACGCATTCTGCTGCAACCGAAGCCTGACGAGAACAACAACACGGTCAAGGCGGCGACATTCGATCGGCCGCCGAGTTGAACTCCCTCTCCCTGAGGGAGAGGGATAAGCCCTCACCCCGACCCTCTCCCAAAGGGAGAAGAAGAGGTCGCGTTCACCGCTTCCGCCCGATCTGGTCAAACGGGATTTTCTGGAAACCCGGCAGCTTCTTGTAGACCACCGAATCGTCGCGGAGCTGGAAGTTCATCTTCGCCGCGTCGACAAAGCCCGGGCTGTCCTCCATCAGGTTGTCCTTGAGCGTAACGAAGGGTCGTGCCGGGGCGTGGATGCCGTCCCAGCGGCCGCCGGAGCAGACGTTCAGGGTGATGACGTTGCCCTTGGGGGCGGCCGGCTCGTCGTCGAGGATGTTGACCAGCTTGGGATAGCGGGTCGACCAGGGCGGCTGCTTGTACGGCATCTCCAGGAGCCGCTCCTTCATCGTCGTGTCGACGCAGTACGCCGCCCAACCCATCGCCCGGGCGTCGACGTGCAGCGCAGGGTCGCAGTCGACGAAGACGTTGTTGGCCACGAGCACGTCGCGCCCGCCGCCGATGAACGCCGCCCGGGTGACCTTGTAGAAGACGTTGCCGGTCACCTCGGTGCCGCAGAACATGTCGTCGAGGTAGACGCCGACGCAGCCGCGGTTCTCGAAGCCGGTGACGTGGTGCATGAAGTTGTGGCGGATGACGGTGCCGCGCATCGTCCAGTCGCGGCCGGAATAGATCGCCCCGGCGTCGTTCGACTCGCGGCAGACGTCGTGGATCTCGTTCAGTTCCATGAGGTGGTCGTTGCCGCCGAAGCTGATGGCGATGTGCGGGGCGGAGTGGATCAGGTTGTGGGCGACCCGTTGCCCGACGCCGCCCAACGAGATGCCGGCGCTGTACATCCGCTGCCACTGGCCGTAGTCGTGAATCTCGTTGTTCGTGGCCCAATGTCCGGCGGGCGTGAGGGTTATGCGATCTCCGCCGCTGAGCGAGATGCCGCCGCTTCCCAGGTTGTAGATGTCGCACCCTTGGACGCCGTTGCCCTTGCCGCCGGTAATCGAGACCGCCGAACTGCCGAGGTTGCGCAGCGTGCAATCGGCGATGACGTCGGCCGTGCCGCCGGAGATGCCGATCGCGGTGCCCCGTGCCGCCTCGAAGGTCATGCCGCGGAACGTCACGTGCTCGACGTCGGCCAGGGTCAGCAGCCCATCCAGGTTCGACAGGATACCATTCGCCGGGCGAGTCGAGCTCGCACAACAGGTTCATCCCGTAATACCACTGGCCCTTGCGATAGCCGTAGCCGTGATAGGGCGGCACGACGGCGATCAGGTGCTTTTCCGCGTCGATCGATTCGATCTTGTGCCGTTGGTCGGACCAATCCCAGAACCAGTAGCCGTGTACCCAGGCGTCCTTCTCGGCGGCCCAGCGGCTGGGCCGGTCGCCCTCGTAGACGAACTTGCCGACCTTGTCGCCCTTGGTGCCCCGGACGTCGACCGGGTCCTGGTTCAGGACGTCGACGATCTTCACGAAGCCCTCGTTGGGCCACCGCGCCAGGGTCATCAACTTGTTTTGGAAGTACAACTGCGGGCCGCCCCCGCCGGCCGAGCCGAACTCCGTAACGCCCAGTGCCCGGACGTCCGCCTGGCGCACCTTGTCGCGGGCCGCCGGATCGAGCCGCTCGAGCACCGCGGGGTCCTTGACCGGCTGGAAATTGGTGATCTGCTTTCCGCCGGTGATCGTGACCGTTTCCTTCTCCGCCGCTTGGTACGCGATGGGCGACGCGGCCGTCCCGCTATCTTCGGCCACGAGCGCCAAGGCCTCGTTCAGCCCATAGGTGCCGGCCCGGACGACAACCGTGACGCCGCCCTCGGGCAAGCCGCCGGCCTTCTTCCATTTGCGGATTTCGTCGCGGGCGCGGGCGAGCGTGGCAAAGGGGCCGTCGGTTTTCCCCTGATTTGGTTCGGCCAGGGTCCCGCTCCAGGCGTCGGAGCCGCCGGTGGCCACATAGAGCTTGCCGGCCGGAGCCGCGACGGCCGGGAGGGCAGACCCCGCGCTGAGAAGCATTGCCAACAAGGGAAGACCGGCCAATAGGAGGAACGTCGTGAGTCTAGTGCTTTGTCACAGCTTAATTTTGGGATAGACTGACTTGAGTTTACAGCGGGCATCGTTGATTTTCATCTGCCAATCGACGCCACGCTGAGTTTTGTTGACATCGTTTGACCAGGCGCGGATTTGTTCTCGGAGCGA
>JAPLNP010000057.1 GCA_026401055.1 Planctomycetia bacterium | reverse complement strand
AGCGTGACCAGCCCCTCGGTGCCGCCGTGTTCGTCGAGAACGACGGCCCTCGGGGTGTGCTCCTGGCGGAACCGGCGGACCATGTGATCGAGCCGCAGCGTTTCGGGAACGACCATCGCCGGCCGAAGCAGCCGCCGCAACTCGACCGGTCGGCCCATGTGCAACTCCAGCAGCAAGTCCTTGATGTAGACGAAGCCGAGGATGTTGTCGAGATCGCCCTCATAGATGGGCATCCGGGCGAAGCCCGACATGGCGATCGCGCCCAAGACTTCCCCGGGCGGCGTGTCGACGTCCAGCGCGTCGATGTCGACGCGGGGACGCATCACGTCGCGGACTCTCTCGCTCGATAGACGCATCCCTCGCCGGATGATGGATTCCTGCTCCCGGCTGATCTCGCCCGATAGACTCGCGAAACCCGCCAACGCCGTGATTTCCTCGGGGGCGCTCGGGGCATCGTCCTTCGACCGCGGGCTCACAAACGGCCGATTGATGAACTGGACGACCGCCTGCACGGGCAACATCGCGCGGACCAGGAAGTCCAACGGCCGGGCAATCCAGTACGCCAGCCCCTGGTTATGACGCACGCCGACGCCTTTCGGCAGAATCTCGGTGAACTGAAGCATGAGGAGCGTGAAACCAAGGGAGAACACCCAGAGCCATCGGTTGCCGTAGAGCCGATGAAACTCGGCGCCGGCGACGGTAGCTCCGATCGTATACGCCGCCGTATTCAGGATCAGGATCGCGGCGATCGGTCGCTCGACGTCGGCCTTGAGTTGACGCCAGATGTCTCCGATCGGTGGGCGTCGGGCGGCGATCTCCGCGACCTGGCCCGGCCGAAGGCTCAAGAGCGTGGCCTCCATCAGCGAGCACAGGCCCGAGATCACCAGGGCGCCGACAACGCTGGCCAGGAGCAAGCCCATGAGTGTTCTCCTCGAGGAACGGACCGCGCGGACCGGGAAGAATCGGACACCCATGTATATCCGCCGAGGCCGGCGGAGGCAATCGCCCGACCGTCATCGGCGTCCCTCCGCGCGGGTCCCCGGGAGAATCTCTCGACGCGGCTCGGGTGCGCGTCCCGGGGGGCCGCCTTGCCCGCCGTCCGCGCCGGGCGTATACTTTGGCTGTCCGGTTGGCCCCAGGCGTTGTCCGGCGTGTCCCAAAGGAGGTGAATTCGACATGGTCTCCCCAGAAATGCTGCGTCGGTACCCCCAATTCGCCGACATGAGCGAAGAGAATCTCAAGGAGCTGGCCATGATCGCCACGGAAAGGACCTTCGCCGCCGGCGAAGTGCTCTTCCACGAGGGCGATTCGGCCGACCAGTTCCACGTGATCCTCTCCGGCGAGGTCGACATCCAGTACACCCTGGGCTCCGGCGAATGTCGCACGGTCGACACCCTCGTCTCCGGCGACATCCTCTGCTGGTCGGCCCTGGTCGCGCCCTACAAGGACACGGTCAACGGCACCGCCACCAAGGATACGCACGTCGTGGCGATCAATGCCGGGAAGCTCCGCGAGCTTTGCGCCGAGGATTCCTCGCTGGGCTACCTCCTGATGACCCAAGTCGTCAGGCTCCTGGCCCACCGCCTCGAAATCGCTCGCGTCCAACTCGCGGCCACCTGAAACGGATCGCATGGCTCGCCTGCCCCGCTTCCCGCTCGCGATCGTCGTTGCGCTCGCGTGCCTCGCTCCGGCCCCGGGCCGCGCCGAGCCCGAACGGCCGAACATCATCTTCATCCTCGCCGACGACCTGGGCTACGGCGACCTGGGCTGCCAAGGGCAGACGCTCATCCGCGCGCGAACAACGAGGCGGGCCCGCGCGGGATGGAGGTGCCCTAGTTGGGCAATACGCCGGCCGGTGGAAGGCGATTCGCACCGCCCCCGGCGAGCCGTTGGAACTCCACGACCTGCAAACCGACCTCGGCGAGGAGCACGACGTCGCCGCCGAGCATCCCGACGTCGTCGCCCGGATCGACGCCTATCTGAGAACCGCCCGAACGCCGTCAACACACTGGCCGCTGCGCTGAGCCGCGCGGGTCGAATCGAGCCACGCCGCGAATCGAGCAAGACCATTCGTTCCGCTCAAGAGTTATGTATGCCGTCCCTGGAATTCCCTGTCCGCGGAATTCGCAGGGGCATTAGCCTGGAACCGATCTTGTCGTTAGGAATCGGCAAGCACAAGCCCAACCTCGCCTTGTCACACTAGGCTTGTTTGCTCATAATCAGAACGTTGGATTGTTGGAAGGCGATTACCCCCCTCTTGGGGTTTAGGCGGACCAGTTGTGATCTCCAATGCAATTGGCTCTGGTTGGTGTCAATCGGAGAAAAGACAATGGCTCGCTCAGACTTAATCGTGACCCTAGTGAAAGCTGGGAGCCGGGGCGACCACTTGCTCTTCCGAAAAGCCGTTGAGGCGATAATTGTTGAAGAACAAGCAAAGCAACACCACTTGCTGGCCCAAAAACTGACCGATGAGCTGCAATCGAATTCAAGCTCGAATTCCAACGGCCCAGTTGTCCTCGGGGACAGACTGACCAATCTTCTCCTGGATGTTACTCCGCATCGCACTCTTGACGACCTGATCCTTCCGCCGACTGTCGAAACGACGTGTCGTGAGATCATTGAAGAGCACAACAGAGCAGACCTGCTGCGCTCCTACAACCTAGAACCGCGCAACAGGATACTCCTGCAAGGTCCACCGGGAAATGGAAAAACATCGCTTGCTGAAGCCTTAGCATCGGCACTTATGGCAACTTTTCTTGTCGTCCGCTATGAGGGGGTGATTGGAACCTACTTGGGCGAGACGGCCGTTCGTTTGAAACGAGTATTTGAGTTTGCCAGTACGCGCCGATGTGTATTGTTTTTCGATGAATTCGACACCCTCGGAAAAGAGCGAGGGGACGTGCATGACACAGGTGAAATAAAGCGAGTCGTCAGTTCTCTTTTGCTTCAGATAGACGCTTTACCTAGCTGAGGTGGTCGGGGTTGTCAAGACAGAAAAGCGGAGTGTTTAAGGTGGATTCTAGGGTTGCTGTTGGGGGGCGTTGCGGAGCGTAGTGAGCGCAGCGAAGGGCCTGTAAGAAATCTTGTGTCAACTTGAGGGAATGGGTAA
>JAPLNP010000513.1 GCA_026401055.1 Planctomycetia bacterium | reverse complement strand
GGGACTTCGAGCAGCTCGTCGACTTCCGCCGGGTCGGGAACCAGTTGGCCCCGCCGCGGCGCCACGCCCACCCAGGGCTCCACCCGAAAACGGCTCGCCATCACGTACCGCGGCGAAAGCCGGCCGATGAGGTCCACCGCCATGTCGGCCGCGCCAAGTTCTTCGTGAAACTCGCGAATCGCCGCCGCGGCCGAAGTCTCTCCCGGCTCGACCGCCCCGCCGGGCAGACTGATCTGGCCCGCGTGATCCGCCAGGCTCGCCGGCCGCAAAGTCAGCGGCACGTGCCATTGGCCTTCGCGTGGATAGAGCAGGATCAGCACGGCTGCCTCGCGAGCGTCGGCCGGCGGATCGATCGGCAGCACGCCGCGGTGCTCATCCACGAACCGCGATATCGCCTCGGGCCCGGGCAGAGGACCGGCCAGACGCTCGGCGAGCCGTTTGGGAAGCTCAACGTTCATGGGCGGTTGCCGGTGGTCAGTTGTCCGTGGACATGGCGGAATTTCCCTCCGCCGAATCCCCGGTCTCCAATCCCTGTTCCCTGTCCCCCGGCCCCCGGTCCCCGATCCGATACACGATAAAGGAGCCGTTTTCGTAGAGGACCGGAAGGTCCAGGCGTGGCTCGGCGGTGGTGAGCACGTAGTCGGCTTGGTATCGCGAAGCGATCTCGCGCAGACGAACGACGCCCTCGTCGGCCAGCGAGGGATACCATTGCTCCCACGGATCGAAACTGCCCGTGGCGTAAATCTCATCGAGCCGCTGCCACCACTCGACGATGGATTGGGCGTCCTGCGGAATGTCCTTCCAGGTGACCACTTCGCTGTGGCCGGTGTACCATTTGAATGTTCGGCACAGCCGCGGCGTCAGGAATCGCCCACCCGGCGGAATCTCGCCCGAGTTGGCAATCCAGTCGCACGCATGGCGCCATCGAGGGAAGTCGGACGGGTCGAGGCCGCAGGCGCGTGGGACATCGGGAAAGGGACGACGGATCGCGTAGTAGCCGAGGTGCCCCACGGCGACGAGGATCATGGCCGCAGTTGCCCATTTTGCCAAAGCCGGTCGTGCGTGCTTCACCTGGAGCACCAGCAGGGGCCCGCCGATCGCCACGCCGATCGGCACGGCGACGTCCGCCAATCGGAACCAGTAGTAGCGCAAGAGCGAGGCGGCCCAATCCGGCCGGCCCGACGTGGCGTAGGCAACCACGATGCCGGCCACGCTGATGCCCACCGCGCCGGCCACGAAGGCGTGCATCCGCCAGCCGGGCTGGTCCTCGGGCGTTCGACCGCGAATCACCACCCAGGCGAGCATCAACAGGGCGAAGCGGAGCACGTAGTGTGCGGGAAACAGGGCTGGATTGAGATGATGGGCAAGTCGGGAAAAAACGAAAATCTGGTTGGCCTGGTCGACGATTTCCGGAGCGACCCCCCAGGTGAGCTGAATACTCGGGATCAAGCTGGGCAACGACAGCAGCACTCCGCCGATCAAGCCCGGCCACATCCCCCGAAGCCGCGGCCGGCTCTTGCCCAGGAGCATCCAGCCCAGCGCGGCGGCGACCACGGCCCAGCCGCCCACCAGCACGTGGAACATCGCGGCCGCGCCAAAGAGAAGCCATGCCCGATTCCAGCGGTTGCGGACGATCGCCTCGATGCCCAGCAACACCAGGACGAAGGCGAAGCCCTTGGCCTCGACGCCGCCGATGATCCATTCCCCGGCCATGGGGAAGTAGTCGACAAGGAAGACCATCAGTGCCGCGGTCAGGATGGACCACCATTGTCGGGGGAGAATCGCGAAGCTCAGCCGTCTCCAGGCCCAGGCCATCAGACCCCAGGTCAGGACCCTCCCGGTCCAGGCCAGCGCGACGGGCGGCAGCCAAAGAGACAGCCAGCCGAAGGTGACATAGAAGACCAGGTGCGTGTCGTTGGAGTCGAGAAAGAAGTCCTCCCCAACCCATTCGGGGTTCCAATAGTGAATGGTTTTGGCCAGGTAGTGCGCCTCATTCACGTCGGGCACCGGCCAGGAGCCCTGGATAAAGAAGACCAGGAAGACCAGCGCGATTTCCGCGAGGATGAGACGGCGCGATGCCGGCGGGATCGGTTGGTCGATTGAGGTGATCAAGGTGGGGGGACGGCTGGATCCATGTCGAAGTGGGGCAACTCTCGATTTTATCCGACGCCACCGGCCAGGCCAACCCAGTCCGGTCAGTTGCGTCGTTGCGCCGCCGGGTCACGACCCGGCCTACTCAGTCTACCTCTTCCCTCTATTTCGTGTATTTCATGGTTCCTACTCCCTGGTTCGCGGTTGGCGATAGCACACCCACCTTCGCTCGGGTCTTTACACCTTGACGCTTTACCGGCCGGCGCGTTAGACTCGCTACATTCGAGGGCGCCGGCGTTTTGCGACCAATCCGGAGTCTTTGAGGGCCGTGAGAGGATCGACGGACGGGCCACCGAGACGGAAGCGGAGGGTAGCCGGATGCTAAAGAACCTAGGAATCGTTCAGGCGTGTTTCGAGTCGGGCTCGAAAGGCGGCACGGCCTTGCGGAAGCTCGGCGGCAAACCGGTGCTGGAGTGGATCGTCCGGCGGGTGACCGAGTGCCAGCGACTCGACGGCGTGATCGTCTTGACGACCGACGCGCCGGAAGACTGCCTCGTCGCCGAGTTGGTGCCGCGGGACGTGCCGGTGTGGGTCGCGCCGCGGCAAGACGCGCTGGCGATGTTCGTGGCGGCCATGGAGCGGTATCCGGCCGAGGCGGTGGTTCGCGTGCGGGTCGACTATCCCTTCCTCGATCCCTCGTTGATCGATCGGCTGGTCACCACCGCCGACGCGAATCCGACGTGCGACTACGTCGGATACTGTTTGCGCGACGGCCGGCCGGCGATTTGTTCTCCCGTGGGAATGTATGGCGAGTGGTTCCGCGCCGCGGCGCTCAGGCGCGCGAACCGCCGCGCCGTCGCGACGGATCGCCGGGACCTGACCGGCTACATCTACTCCCATCCGGAGCACTTCAGTCTGCGGCTGATTCCCGCCCCGGCGCGAATCGACCGCGACGACGTGCGGTTGACGGTCGACATCGAGGAGGACTGGGAACACGCGCTGGCCATTTTTGACGCCTTGGGATCCGAGGAATTGAACTGGCAACGGATTGCCGATCTGCTGGACCACCAGCCGGCCATGCGGCGCCGGATGGCGGACTTGAATCGCGCCTACGCCAAGAGCTAGGAACAGGGTCCAAGCCCTTCGAAAGGATTCGAAAACCAATGCTCGGCTACCACGGCGCGCGCCCGCGGTTGTTGCGACCTGTTAGCGGGCTGCTTTTGGACATGGGGGACGTGATTCACGACACCACCGTCTGGAGACGTTGGTTGTTGCGAGTGCTCGCGCGGACGGGGCTGCTCGGTCCGCGCGTCGACTACAAGGAGTTCTGTCGCGTCTGGGATCGCGAGTACCTCGGGGACGTCCACCGCGGACGCCGGGATTTCCGCGACGCGTTTCGAGCATTTCTCGCGTCGTTTGGGCTGACCGGCGCCCAGGTCGACGAGGTCGAGCGGGCCTGCCAGACCCGGCGCCGACAGATCGACGCCGACGCGCAACCGTTGCCGGGCGTTCGAGCGACGCTCGCGCGACTCGACGAGGCGGGATTCACGCTGGCTGTCTTGAGCGACTCGGAACACCCGTCGAGCGTCCTCGAAGAGCAGCTCGAACGTTTTGGACTCGGAGGCGTTTTCGTGTCGGTGATTTCCTCGATCGACGTGGGTCAGACCACGCCCGAGCCGGCCGGCTATCTCCGGTCGCTCCGGGCGATGAAGCTCCGCGCGGACGAGGCGGCTTTCGTCGGCCACGACGCGGCCGGGTTGTCCGGCGCCGCCGAACTTGGGATGCAAACGATCGCCTTCAACTACGATCCGGACGCCACGGCCGACGCCTACCTCGCGAGATTCGACGAACTGTTGGACCTGGTCGGCGCCCGGACGCCGTACCGGGCCGCCGGCTAAGGGGGCCGCAAAGTGAAAACTCTCGTCTACGCCCGCCACCGCCTGGTCGATCCCTCGCTCGACGCGCACGTTCCCGCGCTGTTGCTCGAGGGCTCCTGGCCGGGAGAAGAGCCGACCGCCTGGCGGGCGTCGCTGGACGACGCGATCGACGGCCGCTTCGAGTGGATCGACTTGCAGGCGAGCCACTGGGCCGAGCACGTGGGCCAGGGCAGCGCGATCGCCCACGGCCGGCAGAAGCTCGTCGACGCCGTGACGCCGGCCTATCTCAACGCCCTGGCGCTTCGCTACTACCTGGTCAAGCTGATCCGCGTCGTGGCGTACTTCACCGAATCGCGGCCGCTGGGTCCCCGGGACGCGCTGGAGTTGGTTGCCGCCCGGGGACGGGACGAGGATTACGCCGACCTGCTGGCCGAGCTAGCGAACGCGACCGGCGCTGGGCTGGAGATACGTTGGAGCGACGCCGCCGGCCCCGCGCCGCTCGCGCCGGCCCGCAACGGCCGGCTTCGACGAAGCCTCGGCAAGCTGGCCGGAGTCTTGGAGCCGGCGCTCGGCGACGCGGAAACCGCGCATCGGGCCGTGCTCTGCGGCAACCCGCGACTGCTCGATCCCGTCTGCCGCGAACTGCTCGACCGCGGCGCTCGCGTGTGGTGGCTCCACGACCGTTTCGCGGTCCGCTCGTGGCTCGCGTGGCGGGCGTCGGGCGTGGGCCAGTTGGTCTGCGATTGCAGCCTGGGCGACCACAACCATCTCGCCGGCTGCCTGCCCGGTCGGCTGCTCTGCCGGGACGTCAATCTCACTCCGGCGCTCGGGCGGTGGCTGGCCGAACGGATGCGGACGCACGGGCGGGGGCAGACGCGGTCGATCGACGAGATCGAGCGGCATTTCCGGCGGATCCGGCCCGATTCGCTCGTGTTGTGCGAGGACGCGACTCCGTTTGCCCGAGCGGCGGTGGCCGTGGCCCGGCGCCAGTTGGTCGCGTCGTTCGTCTTGCAGCACGGCGTGCCCGGCTGCCGTTTCGGTTTTGCCCCGCTGGCGGCCGACAGGATGCTGGTTTGGGGGCAGTCGTCGAAGCGGCAACTGGTCGACTGGGGTGTTCCGCCGGAGCGAATCCAAATCACCGGATCGCCGCAACACGACGCCAGGTTGGCCAAGTTCCGGCAGGACGTCGAGCGGATCGTTGCCCATCGGGTGCGCGTCGCGGCCGGTCCGAAGCCGAATGGGGCCGAGGAGCCGGTCGCAGCCGCGCCGAACGGCGTCGAGCCGGCGCCGGCCCAAGCGTTGCGCCCGGCGAGGATCCTGCTGTTGGGAACGGTTCCGCCGCGCGACGGGCGGCCCGACTCCGTCGTGCTGCACTTCAACCGCCGCACCTACGCCGAGATGCTCCGGATGACGCTCTCGTCGTTGGCTCGACTGAACGTGGTCCGGGTCATGGTCAAGCCGCATCCCCGGGCGTCGCGCGATCGGGTGTTCGAGTCGGCGCTGGCGGCGCATCCCGCGCTGCCGGTCGAGGTGGTCCGCAAGGGCGACCTCCGGACGCTGGCGTCGCGGTCGGATTGCGTCGTGAGTTTCTTTTCCAGCGCCGGCGTCGAGGCGGCGGTGCTGGGCGTGCCGGTGGTTCAGGTGTTGCCGCCCGGCTCGGGCAGCTTCCTGCCACACGGCTCGTGGAACCTGGCCGGCAGCGCCCGGAGCGAGTCGGAACTCGATCGCCTGTTGGCTCGCGTGCTGTCCGGAGGCTGGTCGCCCGACGGTGCCGCGCCCGTTGAAGTTTTCGACAACGTCGACCGTCCGGCGGCGCCCCGCGTGGTCGACGCGATCCTGGCCGCCGAGGGCCGGAGGATCGGCCCGCGCGAGCTGGCGGCGGCCTCCGAACAAAACACGAGAACAAGAACCAGGAGTGTGCCACTTGTTGCCGCCGCCGAGCGACGAACCATTCGGTAACCGGCGAGAATGGCATTGAGTATTCGATGTTCAAGCGGCGCAAACGGTGCCCGGAGCAGCGTAGCACTGCTTGCGTCGCTCGAAAAGGGAACGGTCGACGGCATTCGAACCGAACGCCGAGGGAACGTCGTTCGGCAAGCGCAAGCAGTGGCACACTGGCATCCATGGACCGGCGGGCGGAGCCCGCCTGAGTGATTGTGAGCACGGACGCACCAACAATCGACGGGGCCGTCCTCGGTCCGACCCGAACCTGCGCCCCGGTCAGCGGCTGGCGACGGACGCTGGCCGACTGGCTCGTGGTGGGCGGGGCGACTGCCGTATGCCACGCCCTGGGCGCCGCCACCAGCCTGCTCTTGCGGTTCCTCCTCGGTCCCGCCGAGATGGGCGTCTGGCAGGCCGTCAAGCTCTTGCTCAGCTACGGCAATTACGCCAACCTGGGCATCAGCAAGGGCGCCGCGCGGGAACTGACCATTGCCCGGGGCAGCGGCAACATGGCGGCCGCGCTCCAGGGCCTGAACCTCGCCTTCACGGTCAACACGCTCACGAGCCTGCTCTACGCGGCGGTGTTGGTCGGCGCGGGCGTCTGGATCGGAGTCCGCGGCGACGACGGCTGGTCCGGCGGTTGGCCGCTCGGACTGATCGCGGCCGGCCTCCTGGCGGTCCTGTCCCGCCACGTCACCTTCCACGTGACCATCCTCCGCTCGCAACAAGCCTTCAAAGTCACGTCGCAACTGTCGATCCTCGAGGCGGTGCTCACCCTCTCGGCCGCCGTCGGCGCGACGTGGTGCTTCGGGCTCATCGGCCTGTACGCCGGCACGCTCACGGTGCTTCTGGGCTCGCTGGCGTTTGTCGTCGCCTATCGCGGCGCCGACCTCGACTGGGCATGGAACCTGGCGGAAATCCGACGCCTCACCGTCATCGGCGGCCCCATCCTCCTGACCGGCACCGTTTCGTCGCTGTTCTACTCGCTGGACAAGCTGATGATCCTCGCCTACCTCAGCGATCGCGAGTTCCAGTTGGGCTGCTATTCGCTCGCGCTGATGGTCACCGCGCAACTGCTGGGGCTGGGCAACATGTTCTCGACGGTGATGGGACCCCGGTACGGCGAAACATTCGGCCAGTCCGGCAGCCGACGCGAGGTCGCCCGACTTGCCGCCCGGGCAAGCGAACTGCAAGCGGCCGCGATGTCCCTGCCCGGCGCGCTGGCCATCGTCGTCGCGCCGCCCGTGCTCGCGCGGATGTTGCCCGACTACCGCGCCGGCCTGGCCCCGATCGTCTGGCTGGTGCCCGGCGCGATCGCGCTGGCCGTGGCGCTTCCGGCCAGCCAATACTTGATCGCCGTCGCTCGCGAACGCACGGCGTTGGCGGCCGTGTCGCTGGCGACGTGCCTGGCCGCGTTGGGCAACCACGTCGCGCTGGCCGGCGGCCACGGGCTGGTCGGCGTGGCCATGGCCACCTCGGCCGCTTACGTGGCCTACTGGATTCTCGTGATGGGCGCCTCTCTCTGGCGCGAACTTGCCCCGCGCGAGCGACTGCGATACATGGCTATGCTCGCCCTGACGCTCGGCCCGGCGCTGGCCGTCGCCATCGGGCTCGCGCGGACTCCATCCGGCAGCGCCGATCCCTGGTTTCGCCTGGCGGTCGACGTCGTGATCGTGGCAGCCGTCTGGAGCTTCTCGGCCGCCCTGGCCTGGCGCGTCGGCGGCTGGCAGCAGCAGTGGCGAGAAGTCCCAATGACCAAGCACCAATGACCGATGGGAAAGACGGTTGACGGTTGACGGTTTACGGTACACGGTAGACGGAACGACTGACCACTGATGCAACGCCCCTCACTCGCCGAACTGGACCGCATTTGCCAGAAGCCCCAGCATCGCCGGGTGGGCAACTGGATGGCGCGACGCGTCAGCCGGCCCATGGCGCTGCGAGTGACTTGGCTCGTCGCGCCGTGGGGCGCGTCGGCCCACCTGACGACGCTGGCCGCTTGGACCTCGGGCGTTGCCGCCGCCGCGGCGCTGGCTTGGGGAACCGTCGGCGGCTGGCTCGCCGGCGCCGTGCTCTTGCAGCTCTGGTACCTGTTGGACCACGTCGACGGCCAACTCGCGCGACTCCGCGGCGCCGCTTCGCTCGACGGCGCGGAACTGGACTACCTGATGCACCACACGATCAACTTGCTCGTGCCGCTGGGCGCCGGCTTCGGCCTGTTCGTCCGCAACGCCGAACCGTTCTGGCTCGCGGCCGGCTTGGCGTGGGGCCTGGGCATGATGCTCGTGACCCTGCACCACGACGCGCGATACAAGACCTTCATCCAGCGGCTCAAACGACTCCGGGGATGCCTCGTCGTCCACGGCGGCGCGGGCGACCGACCACAATCGCAACCGCCGATCCCACGGCAACCGGTGCATCTGGCCGCTTGGACCGCGCGGAAGCTGTGCGAGACCCACGTTGTGATGAACCTGCTGGCGTTGGCGGCCGTGACCCAGTGGCTCCTGGCCGATGCCGGCTTGCTGGCCGGCCGGTTGTACCTCACGGCCATGGCCTTGGTGGCCCCGGCGGTCGCCGTCTGGACGATTGCCCGATCCGTATGCCGCCAGTCGGCCGAACGGGAGTTCGCCGCTTGGTACCGCGTTCCCCCCGGGCACTGCCTGACGTTTGCCGACGGCTGGTGGACGGTGGAGGTGGAGGTGGTTGAAGATGAGGAGACTACGGAGATTACACAGAGCCGCGAAGCGGCGCAACACGAGTCATCTTGACCTCGATCGTCAACAAGACCTATCATGCTCCTCCACCTCATCATCCTGAACTACAACGGTCGGCATTTGCTGGCCGAATGCCTGCCGTCGGTGGTGGCCGCCGCCCGGGCGTCGCGCCACCGGTGCGAGGTCATCGTGATCGACAACGATTCCGCGGATGATTCCGTCGTCTGGCTGGAAGAACACTATCCCGAGGTCCGAGTCGTGCGACGGCCGAATCGGGGGCTGACAAGTTACAACGAGGTGGTCGCGGGCCTGCCGGGCCCGGTGGCCGTGCTGTTGAACAACGACATCAAGCTCGACGAGCACTGCCTCGATCCGTTGGTCGAGCCGCTTCTGGTCCCGGGCGATTGCTTCATGACGGCCCCGATGTGCCGGCGGTTCGACGACACGACCTACGAGGGTTTTCGGACGGCGGTGGATTGGCGGTGGGGATTGGTTTGCGCGACGGCGCTCTACCCGGGCCACGAGGCGGCGATCGACCGGCCGGGCTGGACGGCGGCCGCCGGCGCGGCGATGGCCGTGGACCGCGAGAAATTCGTCGCGATGGGCGGTTTCGATCCACTGTATTTGCCGGGCCGGTTGGAGGACCTCGACTTCGCCTTCCGGGGCTACCAGGCCGGCTACCACGCCCGATACGTTCCCGAGGCCCTGGCCTGGCACCGCGGCATGGCCACCTTCGCCGCGGTCTATGGCCGCGAGGGTTGCGACCGTCTGGCGCTGCGGAACACGCTCTTGTTTCAATGGAAGAACCTGCGTCATCCCCGGCACGTCGCGCGGCAATTGATCTGCCTGCCGATCCGGCTGGCGGCCGACGTATTGCGTACGCCGCTGGTCGGACGGCGTCGCCGCTGGGCCTTCGTCCGGGCAATGGTCGGAGCCCTGGCGCGTCTCGGCCGGCTCCGCGCGGAAGCGTATCGGCCCCGGCGAGACCTTCGTCGAGAACGCGACTTCTTCCGACGCTTCGCTCCGAGCCGCGCGTGGCGGTCGACGGACGACACGACGGCGAACGTGGCCATGGCCACGGGGTCTCTCTCCGAGACAACGATCACGGAGGCGCGTGCCACGCCATGAGAACGACCCCATTACCGCTGGATGTCGAACTCCGCCAGGCCTCGCGCCATCCGATCTCGCGGTGGTACGTGCGGCCCGTGGCCGGATGGCTTGCGGCGGCGCTGGCGCCCTCGCGGGTGCGTCCGGTCCATTTGACCGTCTGTGGGCTGTCTATGGCGACCGTGGCGGCGGTGGTCTTGGTCCTTCGTCCCGACGCCGCGCCGGTGGCGGCAGTGATGGTTTTGGCGGCGTGGTTCTTCGATCGGGCCGACGGCCTCTTGGCCCGGCGACAGCAAACCGCCTCGGCCCGGGGCGCGTGGCTCGACGCCAACGTCGACGAGTTGGTCGACGTCGGAGGGCAAATTGCCGTGGCCTCGGCCGCCGCGACTCTGACGGGCTCGGCGCTGCCCTGGGCGCTGTTGGTGGCCTTTCTCGTGGGCAAGTACCTACTCATTTGCGGCATCGCACTGGAAGAACCCAAAGCCGACGGCCGGCAGCGATCGTGCGACGGCGACGGCGGCTCCGCATCCGGCGGCTGGCTCCACCGCGCGTATCATCTGCCCGGCAACGCCGACGTGCGGGTTCATCTCTTGGTGTTGGCGCTTTTGACCGGTTGGCTCACGGCCGAGTTGGCCCTGGTGGCCGCGTACTACAATCTGCGATGGATCGTCCGTTACGTGCTCGTTTTCCGCCGTTTGGGAGGCCGACCATGAGCAGGACGGTGGCCCGGGACGGCCGAACTTCATCACCGGGGCGTCGCCCGAGGCCGACGCTCACGGCGGCGATCATCGCGCTGGACGAGGCGGCAAACCTCGCCGAACTGCTCCCGCGGCTCGATTGGGTCGACGAGATCGTCGTCGTCGACGGCGGCTCGCGCGACGCGACGGTCGCGATTGCCGAGGCCCACGGTTGCCGGGTGCTGCGCCGGGCATTCGACACGTTCGCCGGGCAGCGCAACGCCGCTTTCGACGCGGCCACCGGCGACTGGGTCCTGTCGATCGACGCCGACGAGCGGCCGACGCCGCGGCTGGCGGCCGAAATCCGTCGCCGGATCGCTTACGCCCGGCACGCCGCGTTTCGCGTGCCGATCCGAAGCACGATCTTCGGACGACCGCTTCGCCGCTCGGGCGTTCAGGACGACTGGCCGGTGCGGCTGGCGCGGCGCGCCGCGGGCCGCTGGCACGGCGACGTCCACGAGATGCTCCGGGTCGCCGGCCGCATCGGGCGACTGGATAGCTGGCTACTGCACCGGACGCAGTCGACGCTAGACGAGTTCCTGCGAAAGATGCACCACTACACGACACTGGACGCTCGTGCCCGGGTTGTCGCCGGACGCGGGCCGCGCCGGGTCGACCTCTGGCTGGCCCCGGCCCGCGAGGTCTTCCGCCGCTTGATCTACAAGCAAGGACTCCTGGACGGCCCGGCCGGCTGGGCGTTCTGCCTGCTCAGCGGCCTGTACGAGTACATCCTCGCGCGGAAGCATCGGCGGATGTGGGAGGAAACCACAGGGTTCGACTCCGTCGTCTCACTTCCGGTAGCCGCGAGGCGCAAGCCCGCGGTTCGCGATAGAGAGACCTCCCCAGTTTCAACCGCGAGCTTCCGCCACGCGGCTATTGAAGAACCAGTCCGCGCAACGACTGACGGACACGTTGTGTCGCTCGCGGAACAATGAACTCCATTCCCCGTTTCATCCCGACTACCGTGCCGCACAACCCATTGCCACTCCTGCCGCTGGTGCTCGACGACGTCCCTCGCGGGCTGCGCCGGGCGCTTGCGCAGGAAGGCGTCCCCTGTTGCGACCGGCGGGAAGGCACGCCCGAGGGACGCTTCGTCCTGTTCGATTCCCGCGGCGGACAGTGCGCCGCCCCCGCCGCGGGCCAGACGTTGATCGATGTCGACTCGCTGCGGGACCCGCCGGGCGACGATCCGTTGGCCGCGCTGGTGGACGACCGCTCGGCGAGATTTCAGTGGCGCGTCTCGGGCATGACGCTGACCGAGGAGATCGCCCGGGTCGACAAGCGGGCCGTGCGTCGCCAGGTGCTCGATCGGCTCCGGGAGCGGATCGAAGCGGCCGGCGGCATCTGGCTCCGGCTGGCCGCGTTTCCGTTCCCCTACCGCAGCGCGTTCACGTTCCGGATCGACCACGACGAGTACATTCCCGGGGATTTCGACGCCCTGATGGATGCCATCGCCGGCCGCGAGGACGCGACGAGCCATTACGTCAACGGTTCGGCCTACGAG
>JAPLNP010000327.1 GCA_026401055.1 Planctomycetia bacterium | reverse complement strand
ACCGTCTTGCCGAGACGTGCCACGCCACGAAGGTGTTCGAGCGGCCCGATTCGCGGCGTCTGCAGCGATTCTACGCCGATCCGTCTGGAAACGCCTGGGCAATGGAGTTAGAATTCCTCCGCCAGAGGACCCGGCGGCTTGCGGCCGACGGACCCGACTGGGCCGATCGGGGGCGGTTGGTGGTCAGCGACTTCTGGTTTGACCAGTCCCGGGCGTTTGCCGGGGTGTGGCTTCCTGCCGGTCTGAGGAAGGGGTTTATTGAGATTTACGAGCGCGCGCGATGCCGCGTGGCGCGGCCCAAGCTGATCGTCCTGCTGGACTTGCCGCCCCGGCGGCTCCAGGATCGAACCCGGCGGCGGGGCCGTCCGTATGAACGCCGGCTGAACCGCTCGGTTTTCGATCGCACCGCCCGAGCCATCCTCGACGAGATCGCCAAGCCGAACGTGGGACCGGTGCTGCGTCTGGCGGATGACGATCCCGACGCGACGCTCGTCGAAGTCGTCGCCGCCGTGGAAGCCATGAGGTGAAAAAGGGGATAAGTCCAATATTCGACGCTCTGAGAAAACGAGCATGAACGACGCTTCATCGCGACCGACTCTGGTGACGACGGTCGATCAACTCCGCCGGGCCGTGGCCGCCGCGCGGGCCGACGGCCGCTCGATCGGACTGGCGCCGACGATGGGGGCGTTGCACGAGGGCCACCTGAGTCTGGTCCGCGCGTCGAAGGCCGAGTGCGGCGTGACCGTGGTCTCGATCTTCGTCAACCCGAGCCAGTTCGGCCCGGGCGAGGACCTGGCCGCTTATCCCCGCGATCTCGACGCCGATCTGGACAAGCTGGCCGAGTGCGGGGCCGATCTTGTGTTTGCCCCGGACAACGAGGAAATGTACGGCGAGGGCCACGCGACGTGGGTCGATGTGGGCTCCGTCGCCCGGCCGCTCGAGGGTGAGTGCCGTCCGACCCATTTCCGCGGAGTCGCCACGGTCGTGCTGAAGTTGCTGAACATGGTCGGCCCGGACCGGGCCTACTTCGGCGAGAAAGACTACCAGCAAGCCCGGGTGATCCGGCGGATGGTCGCCGATCTCGACGTGCCGACGGTGATTCGCGTTTGCCCGATCGTTCGCGAGGCGGACGGTCTGGCCATGAGTTCGCGCAACGCCTACCTCGACGTCGACGCCCGGCGTCAGGCGGCGATCCTGTGGAAGAGTCTGTGCCTGGCCGACGAATTGGTCAGCCAAGGCGAGCGGGACCCCCGGACCATCGTCCGGCGGATGCGCGAGATGATCGAATCGGCGGAGGATGCCAGACTCGACTACGTCGCCCTGGTCGACCCCGACACGCTCGAACCAATCGAGCGGATCGAGGGCCCCGTGCTGGCCGCTTTGGCCGTGCGGATCGGCGCGACGCGATTGATCGACAATCGTCTATTGAAGATGTGAGGGGGACGCGAGGGGGACAGTCCCATTTTCGCGGCGGCAACGCGAGGTGGTAACGCAACGTCCACCACGCCGCGAAAATCGGGACAGTCCCCGTGGAACGACCATGCTGCAAACGCTGTATTACATCCCGTTGGAGATTGCCGGCGTGCCGGTGTTCGGCGTCGGGTGGCTGCTGGCCGTGTGGACGGTGGTGAGCGTCGTGCTGTTGGCGACGATCGGCGTCAAACACGGCGTCGGCGCCGAGCTGGCCAGCTACGTGCCGCTGGTGGGCCTCGTCGCGGTGGCCATCGTCTGGCTGTTGCCCGCGGTGTGCGAGCCCGAGGGTCTGCCCATCCGGGGCTATGGCTCGATGCTGCTGGTGGCGGTCGTCTCGGGCACGGGCCTCTTGGTGTGGCGGGGCCGCCGGGTGGGACTCGAAGCGGACCTGATGGTCTCGCTCGTCTTCTGGATGTTCGTGCCCGGCATCCTCGGCGCAAGACTCTTCTACATCATCGAGTACTGGCATGATTACCAGAAGGCGACGTTCGGCCAGACGCTGGCCGCGGCGGTGAACATCACCAAGGGCGGGCTGGTCGTTTACGGATCGCTCATCGGCGGCCTCGTCGGGTACGCGCTCTTCGTCCGAAAGCACCGGCTGCCGCTGCTGGCCATCGGCGACCTCTTGGCCCCCTGTTTGTTGCTCGGGCTGGCTTTGGGACGGATGGGCTGCCTGTTGAACGGGTGTTGTTTCGGCGGCGCGTGCGAGCTGCCTTGGGCGGTGACGTTCCCCTTGGGCAGTCCGGTATATGACCAAGAGGTGATGCATCGCGAGCGGCCGAGCCTTGGGCAGTTGCTCGGCATGACGCTGGGCGTGGACGGGGCCGCCGAGCCCGTCCTCGAAGCCGTCGAGCCCGACGGGCCGCTGGGCAAGTCGGGCTTGCGGCGGGGCGACCGGTTGACGCGGATCGCCGGCCACGCGCCCCGCGACGCGGCCGAGGCCGACCTCTTGCTCCAGCACGCCTTGGTCCACCAGGAGCCTTTCTCGATCGAGACGGCCGACGGCCGGACGTTCGAGGTGACCGATTTGCCCGTGCCGCCGCGGAGCCTGCCGGTTCACCCGACGCAGCCCTACAGCGCGATCAACGCCTTGTTGATTTGCCTTTTCCTCTTGGCGTACGAACCGTTCCGACGGCGTGACGGCGAGCTGTTCGCGTTGATGCTGACGATCTATCCGGTCACGCGGTTTCTGTTGGAGATCATCCGGACCGACGAGAGCGCGATTTTCGGCACCGGGCTGAGCATTTCGCAGAACGTCAGCCTGCTGGTGATGCTGGGCGTCGCCGCCCTGTGGTTCCACATTCTCCGCCGCCCGCGCGGAATCACGCTGCCCGCGGCGGTCGAGAGTTGAAACCCTTCGCGAGAGACCGGGCGGTTCTCTTTCGGTTTCTGCCGCGCGCTATTGGAAAAGCCCACTCGCTCCAGCGCGCCGTTCACTCCGGCAACGCCTTCCCCTCCGCGGCCGCCGTCCGCGCGGCGGCGAGTTTTGCCAGCAGGGCATCGTAGCGCTCCGCCGTGCTCGCGTAGCGCTTCATCGTCCAGTCCAGGGCGTAGGGCTTGCTCTCCGAAAGCCAGATCCGCTTGAACTCCTCGCCCAATGCCTGATGGGCGTCGCGGTTCGCGCGGACCAGCGCCTCCGCCTTGGTCAATAGCGGCGGGGCGTCCTTGCCGCCGACCTTCCGGGCCTCGGCATACAGTCGCGAGAACTCCAGGCCGTCGAGCATACGCTGGCCGATCCGATCCATCCGCCGGGCGCCCAACAGGAACACGTCCAACGGCGCGGCGTTCAGCGTCGCCTCGCGCCGGCAGGCTTCGAGGTGCTCGATGGCGGGCCGAGTGAGCTTCAATAGCGCCTCGGCCGACGCCTGGGCCGCCGCCGCGTCGCCCTTCGGCGGAAAATCATCCCTCCAGAACCGGCTGTTGTTCATTCCCTCCATGTCCGCCAGCCGGTGCGTCTGGGTTAAGATCGCGATCGCCCGGCCGAAATGGTCCTCCTTCTCGCCAAACAGAACGGCCCCGACGCGGCGGTCAAAATCCTCGGGCGTCGTGGTCGAGGCGTTCCACGCGCACTCGGCGCCCCAGGCGGTCCCGTGCCAGCGGTGGCCTTTCAGGGCTTCGCCGTCATCCTCCCAGGACGTGTTGAGCATGCCCAGCGCCCCGTGCTTCGCCCCGTCGCGGACGAAGTTCCGGATGTTCGTCGTGGCGACGCCGAAGTCGGGCAGGATCCGGCTCCAGTTGCTGATGCCCGGACAAACGAAAAACTCGTAGCCCGACTTGGCGAACGGGACGATCTGGTCCTCGAAATTCGCTCGGGGGTCGTATGCCCAGGTGAGCATCACCGTGTCTTTGGGGACCTGGTCGAGTTTGTCGGGGTGCTGGAGGATGATGTCGCCCCACATCATCATGCGTTTTTGGTACTTGTCGCGCAAGAGGTCGTGTACGCGGCGGATGTGGCGGACGTAGACGCCGCCGACGCCGATCTCGGCAACCAGGTCCTTCGACGGCCCCTTGCCCAGGGCATACGTCTCGTCGCAGCAGACGTTGAACATGCCGAAGGGCAGCCGAGGGCAAACCTCGCTGTAGAAGTCGTCGAGCAACCGGTAGCTCTCCTCCACGGCCGGCGAGATTACCGAGCCGCCTTCGCCGAGGTGGGCGTACTGCTGGTGCGCGAGGATCTGGTCGAAGTGGCCGAACGACTGCTGGTTGCCCAGCACGTCCATGTCGAGCCGCTTAGCGTAGTCCACCAGCGCAGAGAGGTCCTCCGGCTCGAGCGATCCGTCCTTCGGCCCGACGAGCGGGTGTTTTTTGAAGGCGTACTGATACTCCATGTAGTAGGTGAACAGGTTCATCTTGAGCGACGCGCCCAGGGCGACCTCGTGCTTGAGCGTGGCGAGCGTGGAACTCGGTCCCCGGGTCATGTCGTCCTGAAGACATCGCCACCTGAGCGACGGCCAGTCCTCGATCGCCAGGCAGGGCACGCCCGAGGCGTCGCGATTGGCGCGGATCAATTGGCAGAGTGTCTCGATGGCGTAAAGCAGCCCGGCGTCGCCCGCTCCCTCGCAGACGACCAGATCGGGACCGATCGCCAGGTGGTAGTCCTCGTCGCCGTGTTCCTTTCGGAACGAAAACGCTTCGGCCGCTTCCGCCGGTTTGGGTCCGAGTCGGACGACCCGCGCCGCGCCGTCGGCGCCTTGCACCTTCGCGGCGGGCAAGCCCGCGCGGGTCAGCTCGTCGTTGACCAGTTGTCCCAGCAACTCGGCCCGGGCGGCCGGCACTTCGAGAACCAGTGGCCGATCGAGCCGGAATCGCCCCGGCTTGAGTTCCACGCGCTTGGGAAAGGGCACCAGCCGCAGGGCCGAAGCATCGTCGGCCGGCAACGACGCGGCGACGCCAGACAGCACGATCAAGAGGCACGCAAAGGTGACGACCAGACGCAATGGGGCGAACATGGCAACCCTCCCATACTTGTACGGTGGGCCGCGCGCAGCGCGTCCCACCGAGACTCGGTCGTTGTTTGGTTGGCGGGACGCGCTGCGCTCGGCCCACCCTACCATCCTACAGACTCCACCCTTCGCGGTACGGCGGGTGGATCAGCTTGTTGGCCGCTTCGGAATTGGTGAACCGCAGGTTCGGGCCGTCCCAAAGGAGCTTCTCCTTCGTCCGGATCGCGATGTTGCCCAACAGGACGACTTCGGCCAGATGCGCGGCGTGGTCGACGAAGTTCGAGCCCGCCGCCGGACCGCCCTTGCACGCGGTGATCCATTCCTTGTAGTGGCCGGGCGACCGCTCGAGGACTCGCTTCGGCGCGCCATACTCGCGGGCTTTCACCTCCGGGATCAGTTGATGGCCCATCATCGTTCCGCGGTCGCCGACGATCATCAGCCAGTCGCTCTCGGCGAACGGCTTCTCGGGCTCGAGTTCCGCCGGACGCGGCGGCTTCAAGCCCCCGTCCCACCACGTAATGCTCATCGCCGCCCGATCGCCCTCGACCGGAAACGCCCATCGCGTGATCGACGACAGCGGCGCGGTTTCGTTGGCGATCTCCGGCGGACACTGCTGGTTCGACGAACATGCCTCGACGCTGGCGGGATGCCCGAGCTTCAGGGCCTTGAACACCGCCGAAAGCTGATGGCAACCGATGTCGCCCAACACGCCCGTGCCAAAGTCCCACCAGCCGCGCCAGTGGAACGGATGGTAGCAGGAGTGATACGGCCGCTTCGGCGCCGGGCCGAGCCAGAGGTCCCAATCCAACTCGGGCGGAACCGGCGGCGCGTCGGCGGGCCGCGGGACGCCGCGCTGGGAAATCGGCGGAAAGCGGTTCGATCCGGCGTGGACCTCGCGGACCGTGCCGACGGCGCCGGCCAAGATCATCTCGCACAACAGCCGGGCTTCCTCGGTCGCCTGGCCCTGGTTGCCCATCTGCGTGGCCACGGGCGTTGTTGTCCAACTGACGCCGGTCGACATCGCACAGGGCGACGACGTTGGCGTCCTTGGCCGCTTCGGCGACGTCGTGGGAGCCCATGCCGCCGACGCCCACGCTCGCCACGTTGAGCGTGTCGCTGGGCGGCTTCTGTCCTTGTCCGAGCACGTGCCGCGGCACCAGAGTGGCCACGGCGATACCGCCTCCGGCGACGAGCACCTGGCGGCGGGTCACAAGCGGGGTCGTTTTCATGGAAGAAGCTCCTGGGGATGGCAAGGGAGAGTCTCCGAACAAAGGTGAAGTCTACTCGCCCGCGACGGAGGGAGTCAAGCCGCCGGTCGCGGGTGGAATGCCGTGGCGATGTGTTCTGAGATCCTCTCGTTGCTTCGCAACACCGACGATTTTCCGAACGAGTCTTCTCCCATGGACAGTCCACTCCGGAAGATCGTCGGTGCCACCCGAGGCGGCGTCGGCACACCCTGCGGCATTGCCCGCCGGAGAATCCGCAGCGAGCGTTTCGGCAAATCCCACTGCTTTGCCGCGGCGGCCGGCGGGGCGTCGACGGCGACGTAGTTGTCGGTCGTCTCGATTCGCCGGGCCGTCTGGCCGTAGTTGGCCAGGACGACGTAAAGCTCCCGATTCGCAAACGCCGAAGCCACGACCGATTCCGGCAGCGGCTGGGTGAAGAGCGTCGAGTCGGCGATCTCAAGCCACGCCCACGTGCCGGCCTCCACCAGCGGCAGGTACTGTTTGAGCCACCGGGCGTGCCGGGGGCGCGTCTCCGCCCGGCCGGGAACCGCGTCCCACGAGCCATAGGTATGCGGGCCGTCGGGATGGGCCTGAAAATGCTTCCACGCCTCGCGACACCGACGCATCCAGAAATCGTCGTCCGACACGTACCGCACGCCCGGGATCATCCCGCGCTCACCGGTGAAAGGCCGGCCGGCCTGCAACACCGGAAACTGCATGTACGGAATCGCGTGCAAATACGGCTCGTCCTCGCTCTCGACCTTGGCGAACGTCATGTCGATGCACGGGACCAAGTACGGCGCGTGATTCTTGACCTCCTCGCGAAGCCCCTCGGCGTTGTCCACGCCCTCGCCGACCCAGAGATAATCGTAAACCTTCAGGTCCCCGGTCTGCGGCTCAAGGGCGCCGCTGATGTGCAGCTTCAACACGCCCGCGCGACGCTTCACCTCCGCGTAGATCATTGCCAGCATATCCGCCAGCGCGCCGTCGTAGCGCGGCGTTTCCTCGAAGGCGGGCAGATCGTCCGCGGCCGGCGCTCGCAGCGGCGAGGCCTCGGGCAAAGTGGCCTTGACCGCGTTGATGACGTAGCCGGCGTCGATGTAGAGCCCGTCGACGCCGTAATCGTCCAGGATCCGCATCAGCCTCGGCAGCAGATACTCCCGCCAGCCGGGACACGCCGGCGAGCAGCGAGCCATGTCCCAGAAGCCCAGCGAGCACCGCGAGTCCTTCGGCGACCACTCCTGGCGGAAATCCGGATCGGTCCATTGCAGGAAGCCCGTCGAGGAGTAAGCGAGCACCTTGATGCCGCGGCGATGGGCCATGTCGACAAAGCGGCGAAACCCGGCAGGGTTCAACGCCGTATACTTGTCGTGGCCGAACAGCCGCAACGAATCGTTCCACTCGTCAAACACCTGGATCAGTTGGATCCCGTGCTCCTTCAGGCGGTCCAGTTCCCGCTCGTCGTAGTCGTCCGGGTCCCACGGCTTGCGGCACGGGTACTCGCCCAAATTGTAGCAGCATTGGGCGGGCAGATAGTTGGTCACCAGGTGCTTGCGCATGCACTTGCGAATCCCGCGCGTCGCCAGGCCGATGTTCTCCAGCCGCCGTCGATGGTCCGCGGCCGTGTACTCGCCGAGAACGGCCGGCGCGCCGCCGGAGACGCGGACCGGCGGATTTCCGGCTCGCTCGGGCTCGGCGCCCGACAGCCCAGAGAGCATGGCTCCGCCGACCGTTGTGGTAATGCCTGTCTTGAAGAAACTGCGTCGGTCCATGAGAGACTCCTTGTGATGGGCAGGGAAGGGGACAGGTCCATGTTTTCGGCCAACGTTTCTCCGGCAAAACGCGATTTGCCGCCGAAAAATGGACCAGTCCCCAGTCATTACCCCTTCGGCTGCACCGGGTTGGCGGCATCTTTGTCGACGGGCCCGCGCGCGGGCGGCCATGGTTTCGGACCGACGACGCCGAAGTACGCCGTGGCCACGCGCCCGGAGGCCAGGTCGCGGACCTGAATCTCCCACGCGCCCGGCGGATCGTTCTTCGCGATGTCCAAGGGCAAGGGCAGTTTTCCGCCCACGGCGGCGTAGTAGCCGCTGAACTCGGCCGGGCGGCCGTCGGCGTCGCGGATCGTGATCTCCAACGGCACGACGGCATTGACCGGCTTGCCGTCCGGGTCGAGGACCGAGACGACGCACGGGAGACGATTGCCCGGCGCGACCGTTTCGGCTGCCTCGACAAGCACGCGGTCGATCCGTTGCGGCGAAACCATGTACAACCCTCCGTCGCACGGCCCGAGTTGCGCGTCCAACACGAGCCGGTCGCCTTTCTTCGCCGCCGCGACGTCGCGATGCTCGACCAGATCATAGACGAATCCATCCGCGCGCCGCAACGAGACCTCCGCCCGGGAGGGCAAGCCGTTCTCCATTACCAGTCCGTGATGGCCCACGTAGCGACCGTACTCGCGATGGTCGTTGACCAGGAAGACGTAGTCGGTCTCGGCGAAGCGGCGCCGGTAGGGGATCACGTCCGGGTTGGAGGAGTCGGCGTAGCGCTCGTACCGCGAGTCCAGTTCGGCGCGAAGCTTTGCGGCGGTTGCCTGCAAGGCGGCCTTGTCCTTGTCCGCCCGGCCCGTGCGGCGAGACGACTCGAGGACGATGTCCGGCTTGATCGCCGGCGCGGTGAACTGGTCGCCGACGACAAGCCCGCCCCGGGCTTGAAACTTGTGGATCGCGTCGGCCATCTTCTGGGTAATCACGTCGCAGTTGGGCATCACCAGGACGCGGAAGCCGTCCAGCCCGCGGTCGACGATCGTTTCGTCATAGACGATTTCGGGCTGGAGATGGGCGTAGAGCATGACGTGATAGGCGTCGCCCTCCCAGCCGCCGCCCCAGCCGTAGGTGCCCCGGCCGGCGAACATCTGCGAGGCGAAACTTTCCAGAAACGCGACGTCGCTTTTCACGCCCGGCGCGGCCAAGAGCGTCGGACCCAGCGGGCGGATCACCTCGTGGATCAGCCGCGCGAGCTCGTGCTGGGTCTCGGGATTCGTGTAACGGTAGGAAGCGCCCCCGTCGCACGGCACCAGCGACTGCCAGCCGTGGTACATGATCCCCTTGATCGGCCGGGCGATCTTCGTCCAGAAGGCCTCGCGCAGGTGCGCCGGCGCGATCGTGATGAACGGCGCGTCCGGCTGTTCGCGTTCCCACCGGGCTCGATAGGGCAGCGCGTCGGCCGGCGTCTTCGGCTCCGGGGCGGTCTGGCTCCGGTACCAGATGATCTGCGTCATCTTCATCACCTGTTGCGGACTCGCCGCGCCGCCGGCCATTGCCAGAAGCTCGTCGGTCGCCACCGCGATGCGGATCGGATCGGGGTAGGAATACGTCCACTGCGAGACGACGTCCGCCTCGCCGCCGCTGCCGTAAACGCTCGCCACGCGGACCGCCGGGTCGTGAAACGTCCACAGGTCCTTCCTCCCGGTCGATTTCAGACCCCGCGCCAACTCGCTGTTGATCGCGTTCCAGCCGTCGCCCTCTTTCCAGAACCACTTGTAGTAGGTGTAGATCGGGTGGTTGTCGGGGATGACGCGCGAGGCCGGGAAGTCGGGCAGCTTGTGGTAGTCGACGCCCCCCTTGTGGTTCACGTCCGCCGGGACGTCGAAACCGGCGGATTTTCGGAAGGCCTCGAAATCGTGCTTGTGGAAGCACAACTCGGCGGAATCGCGGACTTCGGTGTGCAACAAGGCCGCGCCGAACGCGGGGTAATGCCCGTACGTCCGCGCCATCGACGCCCCAACGTTGTAGCTGAACCGCTGCAACTCGGGAAACAGCCCGCAGATGTCTTCCGCCGCGTAGTGCTTGCCCTCGCGGTCGATCCGCAAGAACGAGTCCGCCCCTCGCTTGTCGCGGCAGGGCGAGAGACTGGCCACCACGGTCATGTCCCGCGCGAGGGCCTCGTCGAGCATCCGGCCGGCCGCCGCGACCTGCTCAGGCTTGGCCGCTTCGGTCACCGCGCCGGCCTCCCAAATCTTGCCGTCGTCGGCGCCCAGACCGAGCGCGTGGGTGAAGCCGATCCGCTCCAGGGTGTCCATCTCGTCCGTGACTCCGCCGGCGACGCCCCACATCAGCACCGGAAATCGCCCGGGCGGCCGCCTCGGCACGATCCTCGCGGTGAACGTCTCTTCCGACTCAAAAGGCTCGGCGCCCGGGACGCTGAGCCGCGCCACAAGTCGATAACTGTCCGGGCGGAGCGTCGTGTCCAGCGGGAACTCCACCGCCACGGTCTTGCCCGAAGCCAGGTCCGTAAACGACTTCTCCTGCTTCGCGACGTCGTCGAGTTCCAGCGTAACCGTGCCTTGCGTCATCGTAGTCGGCAGGAGATTGGTCACCGTGAAGTGGAGCGTCACGGGCGACTCCATCCGGACAAAACAGGTCCGATCATCGAGGCGGTCGAATCGGGCCGCGCGAAACTCGCGCACGCCCCGCGTCAGCCGGACTTCGTCGATCGTGCCCGGAAAACCGTGAAAAAGGCTGCCGATCCGGTCGCCGATCGCCAGGCCGTGGTCGCCCGGGGCAATGCTCTTGAGGCCCTCTTCGCGTCTGCTTCCGGCGGGCTTGCCGTCGATGTAGAAGCCGCCGGCGCCGGCGCCGTCGTAGGTGAACGCGACGTGGTGCCACTTGTCCGGCTCGTAGCGAAACGGCCGAGCGCGAAACGCCACGGACCGCGTGCCGAAGCCGAGATTGGCCGTCAGCGTGCGAGAGCCGTACCGATCGGCGTCGTCCAGGGTCAACTGGTAGTCGGTGTTGGCGACGTATTTCTTGTCGAGCAGGAAGGCCACCGGGTATTTCGCGTCGAGTTGGGCCTTCGGACGGATCCACATGTCGATCGTAAAGGCGCCCTGGGGGCTCAACTCCGCGTGATTCTTCACGAACGCGCGATGCTGCTTATCCTCGATCGGGTAGCCGGGAAAGGACTCAAGTGCGGCGCCGAAGCGTCCCTCGGGCGCGACCGCGGCGTCCTGGAGCACGGCGTCATGCCCGCGGCCCGAGGCGTCCTTTCCCTCCGCGCCGGCGTCGAAGTGCCACAGGGCGATCACGTGTTCCCCGGCAGCGTCGCCCCCGGCGTAGGGCGATCTCCAGGGTTCGCACAGGGCGGGAGCGTTTTCGCCGGCATGGGCCAGCGGACAGAAGGCGACGACAACAATCAGGGCGCGCAGGTGGGATTTCATGGCAGTCTCCAGGTCGTCATGGCGGGAGGGGACGGGAGGATTGGAGAGGGACTGGGTGGCACCGACGATTTTCCGCAATAGACTCTCCATTTGCAAGGACTAGTGCTTTGTCACAGCTAAAAATTGGGATTGGTCGTAGGGCGGTTTTTTGGGAAGCTGCGTGGAACACGGAGGTGTCCCATGCAGAAGAAGTACATTGTGCGTTTGTCGAAACAGGAACGCAACACGTTGCGGGAGGTGGTCAAGAAGCTCAAAGGCGGCAGCGAGAAGGTGAGGCGCGCCCAGATTTTGTTGAAGGCGGACGCGGACGGCCCTGCTTGGAGCGACAGCCGGATCGCCGAAGCT